>CALFNR010000203.1:0-11187 GCA_937903005.1 uncultured Lachnoclostridium sp.
GTGGCCTTGGTGGCTCCGGTCTCGGTGGCCTTGGTGGCTCCGGTCTCGGTGGCCTTGGTGGCTCCGGTCTCGGTGGCCTCGGTGGCCTTGGTGGCTCTGGTCTCGGTGGTCTTGGGTTTGGTCTTGGATTTCCCTCAGGCGGTCTTTGCCCTGGGTTTCCAGGCTGACGGAAATTAGAACCTGGTCCAGCATTTCTTCTACCATCTAATTGGTCCATAAATTGCTCCATTCTTCCATAGCACGCACTTTATACCATCCTATGAACGCAGAACATGTTTCGTGCAAGAAACCTTAAAATTTTTATTATCTTAAATTATTTCTTAATTGTAAATTTAACTGTTCTGATGTTTCCAGATTTATCTGTTACCCTAACTGTATATTTTCCAGGTCTAGAAACTTTTTTGCCACTTCTAATAGTATTTCCATTTAAAGTCGCAGTTTTTACACCATATTGATCAGAGAATTTAATCGTTCTTGCAGATCGATAAGTCTTTCCATTTGTTACACCTGTAATAGTCGGATTTACTTTATCGATAACAAAGGTTGCTTGCCTGATATTTCCTGCTTTATCTGTTACTTTTAAAGTGTATTTTCCAGTTCTTCCAACCTTTGTTCCGCTCTTAACTGCTTTCCCATTCAGTGTTGCGGACTTGACTCCTCTTTTATCAGAGAATTTAATTGTCTTTGTCTGGTTATAGTATTTTCCGTTAGTAACCCCAGAAATAGTTGGTTTCGTACTATCAATATAGAATGTAATCTTTGATACATTTCCAGCATAATCGTATGCAGTAACATTATACTGTGCATCGTTGTAGAAATATTCTTCGTTCCCCATTAATTTTCCATTAACAGTAGCTTTCTTGATACCAATGTCATCTGATAATCGAATCTGCACTGCATCATCGTAGTCGCCATTACATCTATAGTACGCACCATTTTTAGCGCCGTAAATTACTGGTTTCTTTGTATCCTTTGGATACTCTTGTTTTCCTACTATTGTAGCTTTTAAAAGTTTATCATTTAAGCATTCCTCAAATACCCAAGAAACTGTTTTACCATCTTCACCTTTTGTTCCATTCGTATCAACGATTTCATTTGGAAATGTGATATCCATACGACTAAATTCATGTATGTCATCAAGAATGTCATCATCATCGTCACCTGCTACATCATGTCTATCAAGAGAACCTGTATAAGTTCCATGGAATGTAGTTGTAGTAACTTTACAGCTAGATAGCAGAGCATCTTCTATAAACTCATTGCTGCTTGTGTTAAAGAACGCTTTACTAAAAGATTTCGCATCGGTTAACAGCTTTTTCAATTCATCCGTAGTTTTGAATTCTACTGTCTTTTTTAAGTTTACATACTTCTCGCCTTTAAAAGATTCAGTTGATTTCACAAAGCCCAATTTTTCTAATTGTTTTACATATGCGCTGCCGCCTAACTCTGCGCACTCATTAAAGGATTCTTCATCAACCATAAATGCGAATCCCATACTTCCTGTTCCGTCAGCATTCATTTGAACTAAACTAGCTTCACCAGAAGAACATGCTGTTAACAATAGCATACTTAACATCATGATGAGCATACATGCTGTTCTTTTCATTTTTTTCATTTCCTATTTGCTTGCATTTTTATTATTGTTTATGTAATGAACCTACTTGCAAGCATCCTCCTTCTTTTGTTGCAATATCATGTTGCAATTATCAACAGTGACATTGTAACATATGAAGATGTCTTCGTAAACATGTATTTCATTATGTCGAATATTTTGTTAACCAACTGTTACATTTTTATTTATGAAATTTACTGGATGCTTTAGATTCCAAGTAAATCGTTTTGTTTTCTTTCGTCCTGTCTTCGTTGTCATCATTATTAATTTAAATATAATAATTGTATCATACTGTTCTACATCTTGAACTTTCAGTTTATGGTTTTCCAGAATATCACACTTTAAAGCTTTTGCTATCCAATTGGCATACTGCGTTGTATATCCTGTTTTAAAACGATATAGTACAACTTCCTTACTCATTTTCTTCATTTCCATATTCTGTAAACTGTTCTGACATTGTTCCTTCAATATAATTTTTACGGTACACAGCAGGTGCTGTATGGTATCTCTTTTTAAACATTCGATAAAAGTACGTTCTGTCTTCAAAACCACATAGATTCACAATCTGGTCGATAGAAATATTGGTGGTTAAAATTAGTTTTCTAGCAAGCAGCATCCTGCTTTCTATTATGTATTCAAACGGAGTCATTCCAACAATTTCTTTAAATGTTTTACTAAAGAAATTTTTACTTAGGCCACATTGCGCCGCAAGTTCTTCCAGCGTAAAATGTTTTTCCAGGTTGTTATCTATATATCCCTTGCAAGATAATATCAAATCGTAATGTCTTAAAGCGCTTTTATTGACCTGCATTACATTTCCACTATCGCATTCTGCGTCTATAATTTTAAACATCTCCTCCATTTCTGCTTTAATATTTTTTTCATGCTCCACTCTTCCCTGTTTAAAAGAGCGAATTACATTCACGAAATGTATTTCCAGCTCCTCAAAATGACTTGTCTGATAACAGTCTGGATATTTACCAAAAAAGCCATAATCTTCAATCTGAGTATTCTTATCTGTAACCCAATAAGGTATCGTCGTATCGTAATAACACACTCGTTCTTGGCTTGCGATTGGATCAAACGCAATTCCATAACTATAGTATCCTGCGATCCCCTGTGTTACCACGCCAGGCTTTCTAAAAAATACATTCCCTGGCATAGTACAATATTTCTTTCCCTCTGTGGTCATTGTACCTGCTCCGCCTATTATCAGCTCCATTTCATAAAATCTGGTCACTCGTTTGGGATAGGGCATACCAGGTGCACAAAATAATGTCTCTGCTGTTGTATTGGAAATATCAACAACTACTGGATTTAGTTCCATATTTTTCACTCCAAGCTTTTATTCATTTTTCTCAAAATAGTTTACTCCCTGTATGATGCTTTTAGTTTATCATCTTTTTTCTTTTTAGAAAACAGAAACGTAAAAAAGACACCTGCCTCTTTTGAAACAGATGTCCTTTTATCTGAATTAGGTATCAATATTGAGCTTTATAACCATTAAGCTTGAATTAAAGTTCCATTATAACTTACTTGCATTCCAACTTCTTTGAATCCAGAAACATTAGACCAGTCGTTGTTAGCAAAACGAGACTGAATTTCTACATATCCTGAATTTGGAGCAAAGCTGAAGGAATCTGTAAATTTAATGTTGATAACATATTCGTTTCCGGATTTACTTATTGTGGATTTCATTCCGGATGTAAAGCTTACATAGTATGGTGCTACATTTAACTGCGCTGCTGCATTGTCACACCATAAGTTCATATCTTTACTATCATCTTTTGTAAAACGATATGTAATCTCTAATTTAGATAAATCAATTGCGTTAAAACCTGTATTACTAATCTGATATACCTGATTTAAGGAACCAGCTCCTGAAGTTGTCTGTGTCACTTTAATTCCGTTTGTAGAAACACCTTGTGTTACAGTTGGTTGTGAAGGTTTTACTGATGGTGCTACACTTGGCTGTACGCTTGGTGATGGTTTTACACTTGGCTGTACGCTTGGCTGTACGCTTGGTGATGGTTTTACACTCGGCTCCACGCTTGGTGATGTACCTAAACGGTCCATACGAGCTAAAGCTAATACTAAAGCAGAGTTCCAATAAATATCAACTTCGTTTGTAGAATAACATTCTGAGTGGTCTACGTAACATTTAGCAGGTGCTGCATCTGCACACATATTTTTTGCAATGCCATCCTCTAATGCACTATTTGGTCCACCAACTAATGCACCTTTAATTGCCTTTTTCGCTACCATAGATGGTCTGTGGTGTGGATTTTGTGGTGATGTTGTACCATAACCAGTTACATAAGACATACCCATTGAGTTTTTCCCATATACATAGTTTACATGCTCGATAGCTGCTGTCTTATATGCTTCGTTTCCAGTAATGTTATATGCATCCATTAATATGTTTGCATTATTAAGAGTTACCATATTACTTCCCCAGATGTAATTGTTTCCAAGTGATGTACCGTAAGGGTCATTCTGGCTTGTTCTTAATAAATCATTTGCATCCGAAACAATTTTGCTTTCAATTCTTTGTTTTACAGAAGCATCTTGGTTCGCAGATTTTAAATATAATACATTACCATACTGAGTAATTGTCTGCCAGCCATATTCTGTATCAATACCCTGATTTACTAGATTCTTCACTGCCTGATGATAGGTATTTTCACCTGTTGCATAATAAAGAGCTGCTGCTGCATAATATCTTTCATCCTTGTCACTCTTATCACCATATTCACCCGTTACGATACCCTGTGGATTGGATACTCCTTGAGATGGTGCGGAGCTTAAATAATTCCAAGCTTTCTTTGCTGCTGATAAGCAAGTCTTTGCAAAGGATGGATCGATATCTTTGTATGTATCATATGCTAATGCCATACATGCTGCAAAATCACCTGTTGCTGTTGTAGAAATAGGAGTTATGATTAACTCAGCTGTTTCTTTATCCGCACTCACGTAAGCAGGGAAATCTGCACATGTTACTTTATGATGTACTCCACCATTATTCTGATCCTGCATCTTTAACATCCATTCGAACTGGCCTTTTAACTCATCTAATACGTCAGCCTGTCCATTGCCGCTCTCTGGAATGTTTGTGTTATCGGTAAATACTGCTTTATTTGCCTGATATGCTAATAAAATATCGGATACTGCTTTGGATGTTGCTACAACATAACGTCCGTAGTCACCTGCATCATGCCATCCACCAGAAACATCAATGTAGTTGTTGGTTCCATAAATCTTTGCTTTTGTCTGGTGACATGCTGGATGAGCGAAATCTCCGCCAAGTGAGGATGGGATCGCTTCACATCTTTGTAAATAGAAGAATCTCATGGCATCTGTAAATGTTTCTTGATAAATATTATCTGCAATTTTGAATTCATAGGAATCCTGTAATCCCGTGGAAACAATTTTATATGTACCAGGTGCTGTTACTTTGGAGAAATCTCCTTTATAATCTGTTTCGCCTGCTAAGGAGTTAAACTGACCTGAACCGATTGTTCCTGTATACACAGTTTTATTTGTAACAGTATTTACAACAGAGAAGCTCTTTCCAACATTGGCACCGCGGAAAACTGCTATTTTCTGATCTTTGGTTCTGTAACCTAACTGGTTAATGTTAATTTCCTGTGCTTTCTTAGCTTCATCGTATTGAATGTTGCTGCCATCTAATAATTTAAGTGATACATTGTCTAGATAAACATGATGTGCCGGAAGAGACTGTCCACAGTTACCAACGCTAAAGCAAAGTCTTGGTAATGGGTCATTTGCTTCTTTCATTGTAAATTTAACTTTTACTTTCTGTGTTGAACTGCTTGTTTTTACATTGCCATCATAGTATCCAGTGTAATCGCCACCGTTTAACTGAATTCTGTAATCAACACTTCTAGCAATGGAAGATGAAATATCGAAGGATAATTCATATACACCATTTTTATACATGCCGAAGCCTTCATAGTATGCCTGCATGGAATAATTTACAGTTCCACAATCTGTTACATACAGGTCTAATTTTCCATTGCTTGCAGATATGGTTCCTTTTCCGCCCTCGGTTGTGAAGTAATTCCAGTCTGCTGTTCCATTATTAAAGTCACCATTTTTAATTAAATTTACATTTGTTTGCTGTGCTGCTTTTACAGCTAATGTATTCTGGCTTGTTCCTACTACTGGTGATGTAGCTAAAGCTAACGCCATTAATATTGCTATTCCTCTTTTTCTCATCGGTATCATTCCCCTTTTAATATAATTTTCTCATTTTTATCCTATAGAAATTTTTTTGACAAATATGTTCTTCTTAATAAAGAACGGTTAAGCCCTTGTCTGTAAATCCTGTGCCAATAGATAACCAGTCATCATTTGCCATTCGGATTTGAACCTGCACACTTCCTGTTTGTGGTTTTAATGTGAATGCATTTTTAAATGTAATCTCTAATACATAATTACCACCATCTTTTTTGATAGAAGTATTTGCATTTAAGCTTTGGCAGTAAGGTGCAACAGATAACTGTGCTGCTGCATTGTCGCAGAATGCATTCATGTTTTTTGAATCAGATTTTGAGAATGTATATCTGATTGTTAATTTTGATAAATCAATTGCATTTGATCCATTAGCTGTAATGGTATAAGTCTGATTAATGGACTGGCCTGCTGGTGCCTGGCTTGGAGTTGGTGCTATACTTGGTTGTGTAGATGAAACTACTGCCTGACTTGGAGATGGACTTGGAACAACTGTAGTTCCGCCTTTTACAGCAGCTCTAAATGCAGCTAAGGAAGCAGCACTTGAGTTGATTCTCCAGTCAGTTTCTTTATTTTCACCGAACCAGGATACTAACTTGATTCTTGGGTATTTTGTACGAATTGTTTTAAATGTCTCTGTAATCCATGCAGCTTTATTTCCTCCAATTTCAGTACTAGAAAACTCTGTAATGAAGATTGGTTTGTTGATTGTAGATAATGCCTGGTAAGGAGCCGCGAAAATTTCGTCAAAAGACTGCCATGTACTGCCCCAGGACTGAGTTGTTCCCCAGTTATAACCATCAATTGCTACATAATCTACATATGTATCACCTGGATAATGATCTGTGTAAGATGTTCCTGAACCACAGTTTCCGGCATTTACGTTCCAGATAAATTTAACATTGTTTGCTCCAACCTGACGGAAAATGTTTACAACATGCTGGTATGCTGCTTTGTATGTCTGATTATTATTCACTTTGCTGTCACCGATTGCCCAGTCATACCAGTTTCCGTTTGCTTCGTGCATTAAAGAAATATAAATCTCTTTGTTGCACGCTTTCGTATCACTTGCCATCTGGCGGATATGATTATCTTTCTGTCCGCTGCTAATGTCAGTATTCTTTATGCCCCATGGTTCCCAAGTAATAATCGCTTTTGAGCCATTGTTGTAAATGGAATCCATAATTGTAGGTCTGATTGAGCTAAAAGCTTTGATAACCTGTTTTTCATAGAAAAAACCTCCCTTTTTAAATTTATAGTATCATTATAAATCCTGCTTGGGAGACAAACAATCCATTATTATACTACAAAATGTTGACAATATAATTTAGAAGCACAATATGTATGTTTTATATGAAATAGGACACAAAAAAGAAAATGGTGTAATCGTGCCTAAAACCAGCGCACAATTACACCTAATACTCTCTTGAAAGAGATCACCAGAAACAAAGAGGTCGGTGGCAGATGGATTTGGTCATATTTCGTAAAAGCCACGGATATCATTGCTATCAATGGGATTACCGTAAACATGACCACACTTAAGGCAGAGCAGAATAAAAGCGTTATATGAAATTTCTTATCTCAATAAGACTTTACATCCTCTCCGAAGCTATTATGTGTTTTCCAAAAACTGCCATCTCCTGCAAACGGTACGCCTTCACATAATTCCATACAGAAAGGCCTGCGAAAGCAGAAATGATTCATACGGTGATGATTCCAAAAAAAATTATTTTAAAGAAATGATCGTAATCATTGACCTCGTTTATCATTGATTAAATATGAAACTATATTTCCCTCTGAGCAGTTCCAAGGGTAGTAATCTTTTGTACATCTATTCGTGCAACGCCCCCACGTTTGCACAATCGTTTGTACTTTTTAATAGTATAGGATATACAAATATTATTGTCAATGCATAAATACAATGAGATATTTTTTTATTATGTGCACATCTTGCACAAAAATAGAACGTGAAAGTTACGAATAATAAATTTCTTTTATTATAATTTACGATTCTTGTTGTTTTTTTTATTTATTTAGTTGAATTATTTATGATTACCTGATAACTAAGTTTTGTTACATTTGCTACCATTTTTTCTCTACACAGCCAACACAAATTTGCCTTTTTCTAAATCTACCACATCTAACTCTACCCCATACAATTCCTGTAATGCCTTTCTCGTAACTACCTTAGCAGGTTCCCCTATCATATGCACTTTCCCTTGTCGTAGACCTATTATCTCATCACTATAATGGATTGCCTGATTCATATCATGTAAAATCATTACAATGGTAATACCGTATTCCAGATTCAGCTTCTGAATCAGTTTAAGAATTTCAATCTGATATCGTATGTCCAGATAGGTTGTTGGTTCATCTAACAACAAAATGTCTGTGTTCTGTGCAAGAGCCATCGCTATCCAAACCCTCTGCTTTTGCCCACCGGATAAGGTGCTGATTTCCCGCTGCCGAAGTTCTGTTATTCCTGTAACCTCCATCGCCCAGTCGATATACTTCTGATCCTCTTTGTTTTCTTTCTTTCCAAGTCTGACATAAGGTGTCCTTCCATAAGAAACCAGTGTTTCTACTGTGGTATCATTGCTGGCAGTATTATACTGATGCACGATGGATACTTCTTTTGCAAAATCCTTTAAACGGATTCCACGGATATTCTTTCCTTTCAGATAAATTTTTCCCTTCCGAGGCACTAGATTCTTGGTCATAAGCTGAAATAATGTTGATTTTCCACAACCATTTGCCCCAAGAATTGTTGTAATTTTTCCTTCCTTAATCGAAAATGAAACGTCTTTTAAAATGTCATGTTCTCCCCTCTTATCATCTCGCCCATAAGAAAAATAAAGGTTTTTAATTTCCATACGTTTTCCCACTCTTTCTTAATAGTAAAATAAAAAATGGTCCACCAACGACTGCCATTACCACCGATGCACTGATTTCATAAGGTGCACAGATGGTACGTCCCACCGTATCCGCAAGTAAAAAGGTAAATGCTCCTGCCAGCATACTAAACGGAAGCAATATTTTATGATTGGAACCAACAAAGATTCTCGCAATATGAGGTACGATTAATCCAAGAAACCCCACTACACCTACGATAGCTGTTGCTATAGAAGTAAGAAGTACTGCAACTATTGATACCATCACACGCAAATGTCCAATATTTACACCGATTGCACGAGCCGTTTTATCTTCTAGGGAAAGCAAGTTACATTTTCCAGAGAAGCACTGGGCAATGACTAAACCAATCAAAACATAAACCGCAAGCAACTGTACATCCTTCCAAGTTTTCATGGTTATATTTCCTTCCACAATGGATGCCACACCAGTCCTGCTGCCACCAGTCATGGTATCTAGCGCATTCATAAGCCCTTTCAACATAACATCAATTGCAATACCTACAAGCAGAATCCGCAACGGACTCAAACCGCCCTTCCATGACAGACTATAAACCATGAAAAATGCAATCAGCCCTCCCAGACAAGCAAACAACGGTGCATATAGATAACATGCTGGTGCACAAATCGTCACAAGCATTGCAGCGAAGCTGGCACCACTTGAAATTCCAATAATCCCAGGGTCTGCAAGAGGATTTTTAAGGACAGCTTGAAACAGAACTCCAGCTACAGCTAAAGCAGCCCCAGCAAGCATTGCAACTATAATACGCGGAAAGCGTAAATCATAAATTGCTGCCACATTTGGGTTGTATTCCACCCATAAACCTCGCAACAGCTCAACAAACGTCACTTGAATGCTTCCCAAATTCACAGACAGAAGGAATAAACCGTTCAAAAGGGCAGTTATTGTTATAAATGCAATGCATATCTTACTTTTTTTTCTCATGCTGACTCCTCTCCGTACAAAATCTTCTGCAAGGTTTCCAGAGCATCCTGATAGTTAAAATTCGCACTCATTCCAAACTGTCCTCCTGGCAAGTCATATACCTTTTCTTCCTTCACTGCCCTAAAATGTTTCCAGATATCATTGGTTGCAAATTCTTCCGCAAACATTGCACTAACCTGCTCTGGCATAGCATGAGACGCTCGCAGAATGATGTCCGGATTCATTTTGGCAAGTTCCTCTGTGTTGATAGTTACAAAGTCCTTGCTTACTTCTTTACATACATTCGTAGCCCCCGCCATTGCTACGAGACTTCCTACATATGACTGCTCAGTCGCTACCACATAAGAACCTGGTAACCCCATTAAAATCAGCACAGATGGTCTTGTTTTTCCTTTCAACTTTTTCTGATAAGACTGGTAATACGTTACAAAATCATTTACCAGTTTATCTGCCTGTTCTGCTCTGCCAAACAACTCTCCAAGCTCCTGAATAGACTTGTACATTCCCCATATACTGTCTAAATTAACAAATGCATACTCGCTCTTTCCTTCTTTAAACTTTGGCTGCAAATCAGACTGCAGACTTTTTGGTCCAATGATCCAATCCGCTCCTAGTGTACTGATTACTTCCATATCAGGAGACATAGGCGTTCCTACCTTCTTAACTTTCTCATAGCGTTCAGGTAACTTATAGATACTGCTTGTAGGTACTCCAATCAAATCCAAATCAAGCTTGTCACAGATTTCCACCACTGATGTACTGGTTGCAACGATTCTTTCTTGTCCCTGCAACGCTGCTTCCCTTCCTTGGCTTTGGTCAACACACCCTGTTAAGGATAAGATTAAACTTACTGTCAAAAGTAAGAAAGCTATTATTCTCTTACATCTAATTTTCAATTTTCCCTCTCCTTTATTCTTTTGATAATGAAATATGCTCCTACTCCGATTCCAGTAATTAAAATTCCTCCTACCAGAACACCAGACAAAATAGCTGCTGCTACAATAAGAAATATCTCTGAAAAGATTCCGCTATCTTCTTTCTCATTGTCCTCGTCAACCTCATCTTCTGATTGGGAATCCATCTCTTTGGAAGTTGTAAGTCCATCTGCCTGTTCAATCTGTTCTATTGCAGTTAATTCCTTTTGATCTGATTCCTGAACTTTATTCTCTGTCTGTACATTTTCAGCATCATTTGTGCCGCTTGTCTGTTTTTTGTCCTCTGTCTGTTTTTCAGCTTCAGTTGTTTTCGTATTGTTCTCTTTTCCTGTTGTATCAGATTCTTTAATACTTTTTACGAAATCTCCACTTCCTTTTTTCGGATTTGAGAACGCATAATAGAAGATTACTTCTCTCCCCATAGCATCCACATAACAGGATGTGCGAATAACCGCATCCTGAGATGGTATAACAAAGCGATAATCTGTGCAGTATTTACCATTCACATTTTGCTGCATCACAGTTGTCTTT
>CALFNR010000204.1:0-11157 GCA_937903005.1 uncultured Lachnoclostridium sp.
CTTCAAAAGAAGCAGAAGTTGATAGAATTCGTTCGGAAGTTGAAGAGTTGCACACGAAGCGATTACAGGAGTTAGAAAAAATATCTGGACTTACCTCCGAACAAGCAAAAGATTATCTTTTAAAAACTGTTGAAGACGAAGTAAAACATGAAACGGCGATGTTAATTAAGGAATTGGAAAACAAAGCCAAAGAAGAAGCGGATAAGAAAGCTAAGGAATATGTGGTTACTGCAATTCAGAAATGCGCAGCAGACCATGTGGCTGAGACTACAATATCAGTAGTTCAACTTCCGAACGATGAAATGAAAGGTAGAATCATTGGTAGAGAGGGGCGTAACATAAGAACTCTTGAGACCTTAACAGGTGTCGATTTAATCATAGATGATACCCCAGAAGCAGTCATTTTATCAGCATTCGACCCAATCAGAAGGGAAGTTGCTCGTATTGCTTTAGAGAAACTTATTGTTGATGGTCGTATTCATCCAGCTCGTATTGAGGAAATGGTAGAAAAAGCTCAAAAAGAAGTGGATGTTATGATTCGTGAAGAAGGTGAAGCAGCAACATTAGAAGTTGGAGTGCATGGAATTCATCCAGAGCTGATCAAGTTACTTGGCAGAATGAAATTCAGAACAAGCTATGGACAGAATGCATTAAAACATTCTATTGAGGTTGCACATTTATCCGGACTTATTGCAGGTGAAATTGGTGTTGATGTCAGATTAGCCAAAAGAGCTGGTTTATTACATGATATTGGTAAGTCGGTTGATCATGATATGGAAGGTTCTCACATTCAGATTGGTGTTGACTTGTGTAGAAAATACAAAGAGTCCCCAATTGTAATTAATGCAGTAGAAGCTCATCATGGAGATGTTGAACCAGAGACATTAATTGCTTGTATCGTTCAGGCAGCGGATACTATTTCTGCAGCTAGACCAGGTGCAAGAAGAGAAACACTTGAAACCTATACTAACAGACTAAAACAGTTGGAAGATATCACTAATGGCTTTAAAGGGGTGGATAAATCTTTTGCAATTCAAGCTGGTAGAGAAGTGCGTGTGATGGTTGTACCAGAACAGGTAAATGATGAGGAAATGATTTTACTTGCACGTGACGTATCAAAACAGATTGAGGCAGAGTTAGAGTATCCAGGACAAATTAAAGTTAATGTTATTCGTGAGTCTAGAGTAATTGATTACGCAAAATAACTTTTATGAATTATATTAATAACTCAGTTCAATTCCTATTTATTCTGAATAGGAATTGCTGAGTTTTTATATTCTATATATTTCTATTATAACCCCATTTTATAATAATATTATTTTATCAGTAGTTTGATTCGCAATAGGTTTTAGTATATTGGAAGTATTATTTCGTAAATAATTATATAATAGCGGCTGCTTTTGGCTGGTAGCCGAGTTTTACATATTAGATTGGTCACTATAAAAATGATGGATTTGACAGGGAAACTTTCATTATTTTAAAATGCTGCATGGCTAAATGATGGTTTTCTTGCGAAAATTAAGTGAAAGACAATAAAAAAAGAAAGAACATAAATTATTTCTTGCAATATGATAATATATATATTAAAATATCAATTAGTAAATTGATGATTTTAAATTAGATAAAAATTAAGGTGGTGCTAATAATGGCTTTAACGTTATCTAGAAAAGCTCAAGCGGTGAAACCTTCATCTACACTTGAGATTACAGCTAAAGCAAAAGAACTAAAGGCAAAAGGAATTGATGTAGTAGGATTTGGTGCAGGAGAACCAGACTTTAATACTCCTAAGAATATTTGTGATGTTGCATGTGACGCAATTCAGAGTGGTTTTACGAAATATACACCTGTTCCAGGTATTGTAGATTTGAAGCAGGCTATTTGTGATAAATTTGCTAAATTCAATCATTTGAACTATGAGCCAAATCAGATTGTGGTAAGCAATGGTGGAAAACATTCCTTGACTAATATATTCAGCGCAATTTTAAATCCAGGTGACGAAGTTATTATTCCAGTACCATTTTGGCTAAGCTATCCTGAGATCGTAAAATTGGCGGATGGCGTTCCTGTTTTTGTGAAAGCTACTAAGGAACAGAATTATAAGGTAACTGCTGAACAGATTGAAGCTGCTTGTACAGATAAAACAAAGGCACTTGTATTAAACAGCCCAAGTAACCCAACAGGTATGCTTTACACTCGTGAGGAGTTACAAGCAATTGCCGATGTTGTAGTAAAGAAAGATATTTATGTTGTTTCTGATGAAATGTATGAGTACTTAACATATGATGGGGCGGAACATATTAGCATCGCATCATTAAATGATGAGATTTATAAGAGAACAATTACATGTAGTGGTGTTTCTAAGAGTTATGCTATGACAGGATGGAGAATTGGATATACAGGCTCTTCTGCTGAGATTGCAAAACTTATGAGCAGTGTACAAAGTCATCAGACTTCTAATGCAAACAGTATTGCCCAGAAAGCTACACTAGAGGCGTTGACAGGTCCTCAGGATGAAATGCAGGCGATGACAGTTGAATTTGATAAGAGACGTAAATACATGTATGAGCGAGTAAGTAAAATGCCATTGGTATCTACATTGAAGCCACAAGGTGCATTTTATGTATTTATTGATGTAAGTGAAGTATTAGAAAAAGAGTATAAAGGTGAAAAAGTTTCAACTAGCACAAATATGGCAAAAATCTTAATTGATGAATTTAATGTTGCAGTGATTCCTTGTCCAGACTTTGGAGCACCAGAGTATATTCGTTTATCTTATGCGATTTCAATTGAGCAGATTGAAAAAGGATTAAACAGAATCGAAGATTTTTTAAACAAGTTACAGTAATAGAAAGGAAGTTATAACATGGCAACATTAGGTTTTATAGGCATTGGTAATATGGGATATGCAATGATGAAGGGTGCCTTAACAAAATATACGAAAGAAGAGCTGGCATTTACAAGTGTGGATGTGGAACGTAATAACCAGGTTTCTGCTGAAACAGGTGTTAATTGCTTGGCGAATAATGTTGACTTAGTAAAAAACTGTAAGTATGTTGTATTGGCAATTAAACCACAAGTATATGATGCTGTATTAAGTGAAATTAAAGGTTTTATTACAGAGAACCATGTTATTATTTCAATAGCACCTGGAATTTCTACAGACGATGTAGCTGAGAAGCTAGGTGGTAACGTAAAAGTGAGCCGTGCAATGCCAAATACTCCAGCTTTAGTGAACGAAGGTATGGCTGGTTTATGCTTTGGAAAAATACCAATGTCTGATCAAGAGAAGCAAACAGTAGTAGAATTTTTTGAATCCTTTGGCAGATGTGAGGTTGTAGATGAAAAGCTAATGAATGCTGTAGTATGTGCTAGTGGAAGTTCACCGGCTTATGTATATATGTTTATTGAAGCGTTAGCAGATGGTGCTGTAAAATACGGCATTCCAAGAGATAAGGCATATTCTTTTGCAGCTCAAACTGTATTAGGAGCAGCTAAAATGGTTCTTGAGACAGGAGAACATCCTGGCAAACTAAAAGATAATGTTTGTTCTCCAGGTGGAACTACCATTGCGGCTGTTGCAGCATTGGAAGAGTATGGATTCCGTAATGCAGTTATTAAGGCAACTGACTTGTGTTATGAAAAGACAGTTGGCTTTAAAAAATAAAAAAGAGGTACTTTTCATGGGAGAATTTAAACGATTAGAACGTGATTTGGTACACAAAGGAAAAATTATCGATGTCTATCAGGATAAAATGTTAACACCATCTGGTGACACGGTGATGTATGATATTGTGGAACACAAGGGAGCAGCATCAATGGTTGCTGTAGACGGGAATGGCAAAATTCTAATGGTAAGACAGTACCGTACAGCAATTCAGAAAGAATCACTGGAATTGCCAGCTGGCGGTATTAATCCAGGAGAAGATACAAAAACATGTGCCATGCGGGAACTTGAAGAAGAAACTGGTTATCGTCCAGAATATGCAGAGCATTTATTAGATGTGTTTACTTCTGTTGGATTCTGTAACGAGAAGATTTATATTTACTATACGGATTCTTTAATTCCATCAAAACAGAATCTAGATGCAGATGAATATGTAAATGTAGAACGATATACGTTAGAGGAACTTGTTGAACTCATCAAACAGGGAAAAATAGAAGATAGTAAATCTGTGGCAGGTATTCTTACTTATAAGAGCAAAATGGGTTTATAAAATCAATCCAAGTCATAAGATTGTTTCATAATCATGGTGATAATCTCATATGTTATATAGTAACAATGTGGGAGGTCATCATGATTATTTTTAATAAGATGAAGAATAAGATGGGGTTAATGCAAGTTATATTGCTTGAATTAGCTGTGTCTTTTATAATTGGTATTGTTATTGCAAGCCTTACAAAAGCTACGTATCGTACCAATTCACAATACATAGATACTCTAGTTTATTTGGATTTGACGGAAGTTGATAAGTTTCAGCTCTTACTCTTTGTGATGCAATCCCGTGTGAAAGATTATTTATTAATATGGTTATTCAGTATCACAATACTAGCGATTCCGTATAATACCTTCTTTATTTTGTATAAAGGATTTACGGTAGGATTTGTAATTGGAGCCTTAACGATGTTACATGGATGGAAGGGAACACTTTGTGGTTTAATCCTTGGATTGCCGCATTCGCTGGTTTATCTTGTAGTGTTAGTACAAACGGTCATTTTATCTTATAAGATGCATGAAAAAATTGGAAACGGTGTATATAATAAACGCTCTAGATTATTTGTAAAGCAGTTGCCTGCATTCTTTGTCCTTTTATCGTTAACTATAATTGGATGTTTTATGGAGAGTTTTTTAAATCCGCCATTGGTTGCATGGATGAAAACAGCCCTAAAGCTTATGTAAGCCTTAGGGCTTCAATATTATACTAATTCAGCAACACGGTAGAGAAGTTTTTCTGTTTCATCCCATCCTAAACATGGGTCTGTAATGGATTTTCCATACACATGGTCTGAAATTTTCTGATTACCAGGTTCAATATAACTTTCCACCATGAAGCCTTTCACTAAATCATGAATATCTTTAGAAATTCTTCTGTTATGCATAACTTCTTCAATGATACGAGGCTGCTGGTCGTATTTTTTGCCTGAATTGGAATGGTTGGAATCTACGATACATGCTGGATTCTGAAGATTTAGCTTACCGTACATCTCTAATAGCTGAACCATATCTTCATAATGGTAATTGGAGTGATTTACGCCATGTTTGTCAACGGAACCTCTTAGAATTGTGTGTGTCAGAGGGTTTCCGTCTGTTTTTACTTCCCAGTTACGGTATAAGAAAGTATGGCTGCCTTGTGCTGCAATACAGGAGTTAAGCATAACTGAAAAATCTCCGCCAGTTGGATTTTTCATTCCACAAGGAATTGTAATACCGCTTGCTACAAGACGGTGTAACTGGTTTTCTACGGAACGTGCACCAATTGCAACATAAGATAAAACGTCAGCTAAATAAGACCAGTTAGATGGGTAAAGCATCTCATCAGCAGGGAACAAATGAGTTTCTCTGATGGCGCGTAAATGCATCTTTCGAATGGCAATTAGCCCTTCACAGATATCAGGCGCTTTTTCTGGATCTGGCTGATGTACCATTCCTTTATAGCCTTCGCCAGTTGTTCTAGGTTTGTTGGTATAAATTCTTGGGATAATAACAACTTTGTCTTTAATTTTGTCCTGGACTTTTGCAAGTCTATTTATGTAATCACAAACAGAATCTTCGTTGTCAGCAGAGCATGGACCAATAATCATCAGCAATTTATCCGATTTACCTGTAAATATGTCAGCGATCTTTTTATCTCTTTCAATTTTTAATTTTACGTGTTCTTCAGGCAATGGATACTTCTCAATGATTTCTTCTGGAGACATTGCCGCTTTTAGGTAATGTAAACTCATTTTTTCTCTCCTTTATCTATATTTTCTTTTCGGCTGTGTCATTAATTCTATACTTTTTTTTCTTTTTAGTCAATATTCAGTATCATATGATATTTTATATGAACATTTTATATTTTGTTATTTCGTAATTATGAAACTTGTGGTATGATTAACACTGGTTAGGAGGTTTGTACATGAGAGAGAAAGCTAAGATTTACCAGTGCATTCATTATAATATGGCTGTATGTGGTGGATTTTTGGGAGCTTATGCTATTTTAAATCGGTGTGATGTTTTAGGAAATGCACAGACATCGAATCTGATTTATTTGACTTTGAATATTATTGGTAGAGATGCCTGGCAGGTAATGATAAGAATTGGTGCAATGTTATTGTATATGCTGGCCACCATGTGTACAGTTCTGATACCCAAATATACAAAATGGAATCTCCGAGTTATAAGTGTCTTAGTTGATATGATAGCTGTTGGCATTCTCGCTTTATTACCAGAAGAGATGGATAATATTGTTGCACTTTATCCTGTATTTTTTGCAATGGCTTTTCAATGGAATACATTTGCTAATTTGTGTGAATACGTTAGTTCTACCATATTTTCAACGAATAATGTTAGACAAATGACGATTTCATTTACCAAATACATATGTGACAGAAAAGAAGAAGATGCAAAGAGAGGTCGTTTTTTTGCTGGTGTACTTCTTTTTTATCATATTGGAGTGGCAATTTCTTATTTTGCGTGGAAGACAATGAAAATGAGAGGAGTTTTAATAGGAATAATTCCTATGATTTCGGCATTGGGGCTTATTAGTTATGAAGCAGGATGGATTACACTTAAACATAGAGCAGTGGAAAAAATAGAGAACAAGTAAATTTGGGAGGTATTGTTGTGGCGTCAGAGAAAGATGGAATTACACTTGTAAAATTGACAAAAGAAGAAAAAATAAAGCAACAGGAAGATTTTAAGAAAGCGAAGCAGGACAAATTAGATAAAATTCCGGAACAGGATCGATTAAAAAAGAAGAAGTATACGAAGATAATTATTGAAACATTAGTGCTGTTTGTATTAGCGCTTATTATGCTGGGATTAATGGCAGCTTCTGTGATTCCAGTGCAAGTAGGGCTAATTGGTCTTATTATAATAACAGTAGTAAGTACGTATATATCACGAAAAGATCAATAGATAAAAAATGCTGGGAAACCCAAATATTCCTCAAAAGTTCATATTTTGTTCCATAATAAGCGTCTTTTAATGCACCTTTTTGGAGGACAGCTTTAGAAATATTTCTATTACCTTATCAATATAATGTATTGTCCAAAATGAAATGGTGAATGAAAGTGAGGAATTGGGATGAATATTGGTATTAGTGTAGGTCATAGTATATTAGCATCGGGAGAGTGCACGGGGGCGGATGGAACTGTATTCGGCGGCGGCAATGAGTATGCATTTTGCTCCACACTTGCTCCTGCGCTGAAAACCCAGCTGGAGGAGGCAGGGCATACTGTAACAGTATTAAAGGTTCCGGAAAAAACATTGAAGGATTTGGCGGAAGAAAGAAAGTTTAAAATTAGTCAGTATAATGGTAAGGATTATGATTTTTTACTTGAACTTCATTTGAACGAATCCTC
Organism: uncultured Lachnoclostridium sp.; assembly: GCA_937903005.1. Lineage (GTDB taxonomy): Bacteria > Bacillota > Clostridia > Lachnospirales > Lachnospiraceae > Clostridium_AI. The sequence continues at coordinate 7,564 of CALFNR010000204.1, forward strand.
AAGACCTCGTGCAGAGGGAACAGAGGCGTTGTACATCTCAGATGAGGGAAAGAAATATGCGGAAGCCATTGTAACGAAATTATCCAAAGAAGGTGGTGAAGGTATCTGGAAGGGACGTAATGCAAAACGCCGAGCAGATATCTCATTTTTAAATAACTCTAAGGCAACGGCTGTACAATTAGAACTGTTTTTTTGTACCAATAAATCTGAGTGGAAGAGGGGACAGAAAAATAGAAGAAAAATTGCAAAATTGATTACAGAAGCCATTGAAAGTGTAGGATAAAAATGTGATGGGTCATGCGCTGTTTTCATAGAATATAACGAGAAAACCAATTGAGGTAGAATATGAGAAAAAAAGGTTGGCTTGTTGTTATGAACGTGCTTTATTACCTGACTCTAATTGCATTAATAGCTATGATGATTTTGCCTCATACAACGATTTTTTATAACAGAAGGTTATTTGACCCGTTTGATAAAAAAGTAAATACGAAGACTGTGTATTTAACAGTGGGTGAACAGTATAAGATAAAACTGTTTACAATAAACAAAAGGGCTCATTATTATAGTTCTGACATTAAGGTAGCAGATGTTGCAGGGACAGGTGTTGTCACTGCCTTTCATCCTGGTAAGACCATAGTGTCTATTAAGCAGAAGAAAGAAACTTATAAATATCGAATTTATGTAGTTAAGTTAAATAAAAAAAGAACTGTAGTGAGAAGAAGTTTCCTGCGGAAACTTTCTGTCAAAGGAGTAAATTCAGGCGTTCGGTGGAAGAGTCATGATCCGGAGATTGCATCTGTAAACCGTTTTGGATGGGTGAAAGGAAAACGAAGAGGAAAAACTTATATTATTGCGACTGTTCATGGAAAAAAGTTAAAATGTGTGGTCCGAGTGAAATAATATACTAAACCATGAAAAATCAAGCATATTTTTAAGAACACTGTACTAAAATAGTAGTAATAAAAGCGCACGGTGAAAGTTATGAAGAAAATTTTTGCCTTACTCTTGTGTGTTGTCCTATTTTGCAATGATACAGCGTATGCTACGTTGTTCGCACAGAATGCGACTGCTACGCCATCACAGGATACAACGAATACACAGGACACAACTGAAACGAAGGATGCAAAACAAAATACAAAGGATTCCAAAAATGCCGTCAGTAGCAATGCGACAACGAATCCTGATTTAACTATCGAATCCGCCTCGGCTGTATTGATAGAAGGTTCTACTGGTTCTATCTTATATGAAAAGAATAAAGATGAGCGAAGATTTCCAGCCAGTATTACAAAAATCATGACACTTGTGTTGATATTTGAAGCATTAGATTCTGGAAAGTTTACGCTATCAGACAAAGTAACAGTTAGCGAACATGCGGCATCTATGGGTGGTTCTCAAGTTTACTTAGAACCAAATGAAACCCAGACAGCAGAGGATATGATCAAATGTATCACTATTGCCAGTGCTAATGATGCTTGTGTTGCAATGGCAGAATTTATTGCAGGTTCTGAGACAGAGTTTGTTGCCAAGATGAATCAAAAGGCAGCAGAACTAGGTATGAAAAATACGAAATTTATGAACTGCTGTGGCCTTGACGATACCATAGCAGAAGGTTCCCATTATTCAAGTGCCTATGATATAGCGCTTATGTCAAGAGAACTTATTACAAAGCATCCAGAGATTACAAAATACTCTACAACTTGGATGGATTCCATCATTCATGTTACGAAAAAAGGGGAAACGGAGTTTGGATTAACCAACACTAATAAACTAGTGCGTACATATACAGGAATTACTGGATTGAAAACTGGTTCAACAAGTAAAGCAAAATACTGCTTATCGGCATCGGCAAATCGAAATAATATGGATTTGATTGCGGTTGTTATGGCAGCCCCTGAGCCAAAGCAGAGGTTTGCGGAGGCGGCATCTATGCTGGACTATGGATTTGCAAATTGCAGTATGTATAAGGATGAGAACAAAGACGTAGTCATAAAACCAGTTAAGATTAAGCGTGGCAAAAAGGAAAAAATCAAGCCGATTATTACTTCCTCATTTAATTATCTTCTTTTAAAGGATAAAACAGCGGATAAGATTACGAAGAAACCGATGCTTACAAAATCTATCTGTGCACCAGTTAAGCAGGGGGATCAGATTGGAGAAATGGTTTATTCCTATGATGGAGAGAAAATTGGAAGTGTGCCAATCGTGGCAGCTGAAGAGGTGAAAGAAGCAAAATATATAGATTTCTTGGAAAAAGCCGCTAAAAAGTTCTTTATTAGTGAAGAGTAGCTGGATTGCTTTGTAAGAAAGCCTATGTTATAATATTAATATGAACTTACTTGACAGACTGTTTTGGACATTATGGAAGAAAGTGGAAAACAGGATTAGAGCTATTGCTAAACTGGCATGGTGTTGGTGGTGCAGTAGCTTTTTTAGTTCTTAAAAAATTACTACATAGGGGGATTTGAAACAGAAATATCACATCACCTAACAGCAAATTACGCTATAAAGATATACGAGACACCCTGTTCACAGGCTTAGAAGATTTAATTTAGAACAACCTTGTTCCCAAAAATAAGAACTTGCTTAATTCACTAAAAATTAGTAAAATAGAAAATAACGCGTTTGTACTGGCTGTTGATAGGTACAGATGAATCAACAAAAAAATGAGGTTTGGTGAGACTATGGGTATACCAGTGAAGTTAGAGGTTTTTGAAGGACCATTAGACTTATTACTCCATTTGATAGATAAGAATAAGGTCAATATCTACGATATACCTATCGTAACAATTACGGAACAATATATGGAATATATTGATGCCATGAATCAGCGAAACCTGGATGTTATGAGTGAATTCTTAGTGATGGCAGCGACTTTGCTTAATATCAAATCCCGTATGCTGTTGCCAAAAGACCCTGAAAAGGAAGAAACACAGGAAGGAGATCCTCGTCAGGAATTAGTGGAAAGACTTTTGGAGTATAAGCTCTACAAATATATGTCCATTGAGTTAAAGGATAAGGAATTAGACGCAGCCAGGGTGGTATACAAAAAACCGACAATTCCGAAGGAATGCGAAAATGTAAAAGATGAAGTAGATGTGGGGCAGCTGCTTTCGGGTCTTACGTTATCAAAGCTTCATAATATATTCGATTCCATCATGAAGCGTTCGGTTGATAAATTAGATCCGATTCGTAGTAAGTTTGGTGATATAAAAAAAGAAGAATTTAGTATGGAAGATAAAATGAGTTTTATTGCTGCATACGGAAAGAAACACCGAACATTTAGCTTTCGCAGTTTATTAGAAGCACAAAAAACGAAAATGGAGATTATCGTTACCTTTTTAGGTGTGTTGGAATTAATAAAAGTAGGTAGTTTACGTATTTTACAAGAAGAAATCTTTGATGATATACGGATTACATACGTAGATAGGAGTCAAGAAATTGGAGATTAAGCAGTTAGAAGCGAAGATTGAGGCAATTCTATTTTCACTAGGACATTCAGTGGAATGTGAACGAATTGCTGAGGCAGTAGGACATGATACGAACACGGTTCGGAAAATCATTCACAATATGATGGATGCATATGAGGCAGAAGAC
>CALFNR010000205.1:0-4134 GCA_937903005.1 uncultured Lachnoclostridium sp.
TTGTATTCGAAGCTTACTTCCCTGGGGGCGAAGGATTCGTGTATAAGAAGATGCCTGGGGCGAAAGGATAGCTTGATAAGATTAGATGGTAAAATAAAAATTGTACCAACAGCACGATGAAAACAAATGTATCTACATTCATAGTAATCGTTTTCTTGAAATCTCACTTACCTGTCGTATATATTGACAATCAGTAATAATTAGGAATACAAAACAACGAAAGAAACAAATTAGAAACAACAAAATAAAGAAACCCTAAGATGAAAGTATGAGAAGACAAAAATTAACACGGAAAACAATGGTAATTTTCCGATGTCGGGAAATTGGAATAGTTATGGAATAGAAGCATGTAGCGCAATAATGAATGAAAACCTAGAAGGAATGTGAAGCAATATTTGTCACTTGTTCTGATCTTCTTGATTGGAATTTAAATAAATAGTAATGGGAAATCGAGTTATTTACATATTGCTTTCGTTCTTCTCGTTAAAATTTAATACCTTTGCATCAAAGTTAAACAAATTATTCTACAATGTCAGATTTGAATAGACTAAAAATTGTTCTGGTAGAACAAAAGAAAACAGGTAAATGGTTGGCAAACCAGCTTGGAAAATCGACATGTACCATAAGCAAATGGTGCAGTAACACAGTTCAGCCAGATTTGCAAACACTAGAAAGTATCGCTCAATTATTAAATGTGGATAAGAGGGAGCTACTCACTCCATCTGAATTAAAATAGAACATAATATGACAAAAGAAGAATTTTTCATCCTCTTAACGGAAGAAGTCAAAGGCTATAAAGGTTTTCTTGAAACCGATAGCCAAGATTGGATCGTTAAAGGCTTCATCGATATCGACAAAAATGTATATACGATAACCAATGATACAAAAGTTGTATCAAAGATTATTGAGATACTACTTATCCCCAAATTGGATAAGTTTGCACGTGAACACGGACTAGAATTAGAATTGCCTTCAAAACAAAATTTCTATCCAGATTTGACTTTTAAGGACAAAGAAGGAAATCTTTTTGCCGTGGATTTCAAGTCAAGCTACTACGATGGAGAATCTGTAAACGGATTGACTCTCGGCTCATATTGGGGCTACTTTAGAGAACGAGATACGGTTAAAAGTATGGATTATACTTACAATTCATACAGTTCTCACATTGTGCTAGGAATGCTTTACAAACAAAGTGTCATTGATGCAACGGAAAAAAACGTCTATTCTGTAGATGAACTTTCTGCAATTCATTCGGTTATAGAAAAGTTTATTTTCTTCGTTCAACCAAAGTGGAAAATTGCCAATGACATACCTGGTAGCGGAAATACACGTAACATTGGGGGTATAACAAACATACAGAAGCTTATTAATGGCCAAGGCCCTTTTGCGGAACTTGGCGAAGATGTTTTCGACGACTACTGGAAAGGATATTTCAACAAGGTCGATGCCAGAACCGCTGGGATTGGCACACCACACTACAACAATTTGAAAGCCTATAAGGAATATCTTAAGTTTCAAGCTCAAAAATTATCTAAACTTTAGCTATGTCAGTAATAGTTCCTCCAATAAAATCACAAGGAATAAAGACTAAACTTGTTCCTTGGATTAACGATCTAATTATGCAGTCAGGATTAGACTTGCCTAACACAAATTGGATTGAGCCATTCTTTGGGACTGGTGTGGTTGGACTCAATGCGCCAGTTGGTGGCAACAGATATGTTGCTGATAGTAATCCACATATTATAAATTTCTACAATGCCGTTTTAAATGGGGAAATTACTCCTCAAAACATGCGTGAATATTTACAACACGAAGGGAATTTGTTGGCTGCAGCCGAAGAAGATGGCTATGTGCATTATCGTGCAGTAAAAGACCGTTTTAATACAAATCATAGTCCATTTGATTTCATATTTTTATCTCGTGCAGGTTTTAATGGAATGATGCGTTTTAATCGTCGAGGGCAATGGAATATTCCATTTTGTAAAAAACCCGAACGTTTTGCACCAGCATATATCACGAAGATATGCAATCAAATTACAGCAGCTCAACGTATTATTCAAGCAAGCCATTGGGAATTTCATAATCAAAACTTCTTAGAAACAATTAATCATGCACAGGCTGGGGATTTAATATACTGTGACCCCCCATATTTTGGTAGGTACGTAGATTATTACAATGGATGGACAGAAAATGATGAAGAAGCTTTATACAATGCTCTTTTGAATACACCTGCTCATTTCATATTGTCGACATGGCATCATAATGAATTTAGAGCAAACGAAATGATGGATCGATTTTGGAATCACTTTCATGTTGAGACCCAAGAACATTTCTATCATGGTGGAGGTAAAATCGAGAATAGACATGCCATGATAGAGGCGCTTGTTTTTAATTTTGACTTACATGAGCCTGCACCAGTTTATCGAGTTGAAGCGCATCAAGAAATACTTCAGTTAAAATTAGAATTTTCGTAAATGACACCTTTGTATCAGATAGGAAATAACGAGTTTACTTTGTTTCATGGAGATTCCTTGGAACTTATTGGCCATATCGGCAAAAAGGTCGATATGATATTTGCTGACCCACCCTATTTTCTGTCGAAAAAGGGAATAAAACAAATAAATGGTACATGGAAATCGTTTGATAAGGGTGAATGGGATAGAGTCACTACGCACGATAATATCAATGCGTTTAACAAGACTTGGCTGTCCGAATGCCGAAACATTCTAAAAGAAGATGGTACAATCTTTGTAACAGGAACCTATCATAATATATTTTCTGTTGCAACTTGTATGGTAGAATTGGGATATAGAATTCTTAACATTATCGTTTGGCAAAAATCAGATGCAAAGCCCACATTGTCAAGAAACCATTTTAGTTTCACAACCGAATACATAGTTTGGGCACGTAAAAATGAAAAAGTTACACATTTTTTCAATTGTGACTTAATGGAACAATTAAATGGAGGAACAAGGATGTCAGATGTATGGCGCATACCTTTTCTTTCGCCTTGGGAAATGAAATGTGGAAGACATCCGACACAAAAGCCACTTCGTCTTTTATATAGAATAATCCTCTCCTCAACCCACATAGGAGATACGATTCTTGATCCATTTGCAGGAAGTTGCACTACAGGTATTGCAGCAAATCTTCTTGAAAGGAAATTTATCGGAATCGACCAAAGTCTCGATTACCTTATGTACGGTATTCGTAGAAAGCAAGAGATTGAAAACCCTGTGACAGCTGAACGTATAAGAAAGAAAATGTCTGAAAATCCAGAAGAGGTCATGGTAATGGTTAATCATAGTAGAAAGGAACTAAAGAAAAAGATGATTGAAACTGGTATATGTTATCTTCGTGCTGGTGATTCAAAGGGGTCACTTTGTGTTACACCTGGTTTTGAACGAATGCAATATGTATTATTACATACAAGGGGTGAAGATTGCCAACTCTTCAAACTAAAATCTAAGGGACATTTCCAAATTTGGACAAAGGAAACTTTGGAGAAATATGGTTTTTCACCGTCTCATGCTCCTTACTATATTGTGCTTCTTTTCGACAATTCCAAGCCAATTGAAATCAAAAAGATGCCAAAAATAAAAGAGTGTGCAAACACATTTGTTGCAAAAATTAAGCCTTTGAGTGATTTTATTGGTATAAAGTGATAATTATAGATAAAACTAGGTAATATATAGAATGAGACTAAAGTCGATAACAATAGAAAATTTCAGATGTTATAAAGATTGCATATCTGTAGCGTTTGATGATTTAACAACGTTTGTAGGGAAAAATGATATAGGCAAATCTACAATTCTTGATGCGTTGGAGATTTTTTTCAATAATGATACTGTGAAGATTGATAATAAAGACCCCAATATTCATAGTGATAGCAAGATAGTTTCAATCTCTTGTGATTTTACGGAATTACCTACATCCATAATCTTAGATTCTGGTGAAGTAACGTCGTTGAGTGCAGAGCATTTAACTATTGCTGATGATACTCTTCGTATCAAGAAGGTATATGATTGTAGTAAAACAAAACCTTCTGAGGATGTTTTTGTAATTGCAAATCATCCTACTGTAAATTTTAATTGAAAAGTGCAGTAGGAAAATGATTGAAAAGTGCACCACCTA
>CALFNR010000206.1:0-9467 GCA_937903005.1 uncultured Lachnoclostridium sp.
ATTATTTTTATAACAACTAAATCTAGAATTAAATGATGTTTCACTAGAAAAAACTCCGAAAATATCAATTCCAGAATTAAACTTTTTATTCAAATATAGTAGATAGTCCACTAAGGCAGACCCGACTAATCCTGATGCTCCGGTAATTAAAAATTTTTTATGTTTATATGTAACATAATCTTTTCTTAGCTTAATCAAACTATTTAAATCATCTTGATAAAGTGGTATATCACAATAATTCTGCATTTTACAAATTTTCTGTTTTTATAAGAGACTTAAAAATATCTAAATCCTCTGGAGTAGTAATTTTAATATTTTTACTAGAACCAGGAGAAAAAAATATTCTTCTACCGCACTCAGTCATCAAAGTACATGTAGCAACAGAATTACGAATCGAATGTTCTTCTGCATATTCATGTAGTTTTATAAGATCACCTAAATGTGCCCCTTGCGGTGTTTGTGTACGTTTTAATTGATTTCTTGGATAAGCTTTATCAGAAAAAACATCATTTGATGATATCATCATTGCTTCATTACAGGGGATCGCAGTTACAACAGAACCTTTATTTTTTACACAGTTTATACAATTGCTAATAATATCACTAGAAACATTAGGTCGAATAGCATCGTGTATTAAAACTATATCATCTAAATCATAAAAATGTTTTAGACAATTTAATCCCATTCTTATAGATTCTTGTCCGTTTTCTCCACCTTTAACAATATGCTTTAATTTAGATATATGAAATTGTGATGAATAAACCTCTAAGAAGTTTATCCAATCATTTAAACAAACAACACAAATCTCATCAATAGACGGATGTTTTTGAAAACATTCTAAAGTATATATAATAACTGGCTTATCAAATACTGTTATAAATTGTTTCGGGATCAAATTATGAAATCTTCTGCCAACTCCACCTGCTATTATTAAAGCAATATTAGACATTTTGTTCATTTCCCTCCAATAATTTTATTATTGAATTGTACATATTCTCTGATGAAGTTAAGTTGTTATATTTTTTAAAATACTTTCTAACAAATAAATCACGTTCTTCTCTATATTTATCATGTCCTTTTAAAACAACATCTTCTATAAAATTTAAAATATCATTCTTCAAAGAACTTTCTTTATAGGAACGATAGAAAAATTTTAATATTTCACTACCGAATTCATTCATATGCATTTGCTGAACATTTGCTGAAGCTGTATAAAAAACAGGCTTGTTAAAAGCAGTATATTCAGCAATAAAAGAACAGCAGTCCATTATCATGGCATCAGAATAATAAAATAAATCATATTGCGAACCTGTAAAATAAAATGTATTTTTACTTTCAGTCCATGAATTCCAGTATTTATTTGTTTTTTCTACTCCCCATATTCTCTGAATTTCTTCTTGTAAAAGGGGATGCGGTCTAAAAGCTATTTGAATATAATTAGAATATTTTTTTGCAATTTCAAGCATAAAGTCGGCTAGAATAAAAAATGAATCTAATACATACATACTCTTAGGGTTTTTAGATCCGTGATGTGGTGCCCAAATAATACGTTTAACATGATTGTTTTGTCTTTTGGGCCAAACATCTTTAAAATTGTGACCATTAAATAGGACATCTAACTTTGCCGATCCACTTATAATTACATTTTTACCGTGATTCTTCATATATTTTTTGCTCATTTCTAAATGAACATTAGATTGTCTAAAATATATATCTACATCATTATTTAAATTATAATTACATGTTAAACGATCTTCCATGCAAGAAAAACCATATTCGGTTAATAAAGTAAACTTATCAAGAAATTTATTAAAATAAAATTCATCAAAAAAATGAAAAAACATGAAATCTGAATAAAAAATAACATCAGGATTAAGAATTTTTCTTAAATTTAAGACTTTGTTTTCTTTTTCATTAAAACCAAGTATAGGCTTATCACCAGTAATTATTTCTGCTTCTTGAGCTGCTTTATGCATAAATTCAAGCATAAAATTGATTTGATTTCTATAATTCTTATCAGGAGTAATTAAAACAAAAGGATCAAATCTACCATCTTTTTTTAACAAAGCATATAAATCACCAAAAGCATAGTTTCCTGGCCGTGTCATTTGTAAACATATTTTTATTTTTTGGTTATTTTTAAATTTTTTCCTTATTTCTTTTCTTGACTCTAAAGCATTGCTAGACCAAAGACCAGAAGCATCATTTTTAAGTTCAATTGGGAAATTAAAAGGAGATTTTTTTATAGATCTAAAATGAATTTTTTTTAAAATAAAGTAATCAGTATATTCTTTATTATTGATAACATTCAACAAAGTAATTCCCAAAAATTCAACTTTTGAAAAATTACAAAAATTAATTTTCTTTGCAATTAAAATATTCCTAAAGAAAATTTTATCAATAGAAAGATCACATAAAGGAATATATTTAAAAGAATTCTTCAATAAACTAAAAGTGAATGTATCCTTATTAAGAAAAGTAATGAAATTTATTCCTACTAAATTAAAATCAGAATGCTCTTTTAAATAATAATTATACGATCTAAGACCAAGTACAGCCTTACCATTTGGCTTACAAATGGATTTAACAACATCAGCTATAGAAACATATTTGATACCAAATGCTTTTTTCATTTCTGTTGTTATTCCAACACATTTTTCTTTTGTGTCAAATAACCAAAACACTTCGTCATCATCAATGTTATGTAAAGAGAGTAAGAAAACAGCAGTTGGAATTTTTAAAGCAGCTGAATCAATAGCTGCCTGCCCCATTGCGAATGATAAATCTATTTTTGTTGTTAAATAATGATCAAGTCTTTCATAAGGAATTGCACCAGTAAAAATAAATTCTAGTTTTGAATTTTGAAATTGAGTTGCAAAATCTTCCAAATAATTTCTGTAATCACCATCACCTATAAAATGAAGCTTGATTATTTTCTGGAATGTAGATTCTTTCGAAAGTTTATTCAAAGCTTTTATTAAATACTTTGCAGACTCTATTTTGTCATGAGAAATACGTTGAACACAACTTATATTTATACAATTTTCTTCAACCAAATCATTTGTTGCACATAATTTTTTTGGAGGAACTACAATATATAGATAATCATTGTTGGTAAAGTTTTGTTTCTCATAATAATTAATTGTTGCTCTACCCGACCAATCATGATAGCACAAGGCATTATTTTCTTTTAACAGTCTAAAAAAAATATTTTTTTTTCCGTTTATAAATAATGAATCAAAACCAATTTGATTAGTCTCATAATTCCAGAAAAGAATTAAATTATCAGAACGCATGTTGGGCAAGCGAATAACTCTCGTAATATTCACTAAAATTGCACATTTTACCTTTAATGGAAACTCAGTTAATTTTCTCGAATAATTAAGAATTTTAACGTTAGTATTTTGTAATAAATAAGAAGGAAATCCATGATAATAATCTACGAAATAAATATCAAAATCTGTGTATTCGGATAACCATTCAGCCAATTTACAGTAATATATTCCCCCTCCGCCAATGTTAAAACACGGATGCCAAATGCAAATTGTTTTTATACCTTTGTTTTTTAACAAGTTTAATTCTTGTTCAATTCTAGTTTTGTATTTTTGATAAATCATTTTTAAATAATATTTTAAATAAAAAATTAATTTCCAATAATTTCAATCACAAACAAATTTTTATACATAAAAAAAGCAATTCTCTTTTTAAAATATGAAGATATCATTGGCTTTTTTACTAATTTAAACCCTGATTTACTAAAAAAATGACAAGATGCATCAAAATTTTCGACAAAATAGCCGTAGTGATAGATTTTTATCCCCTTACCCAAATAAGGATCAAGTGTATGACTTTCAGAACTATTCGCTAATAATTCTATAGTCGGTTGATTTTTCGCTGATAAAAATTGACCAATAATTCCCTGCTTTTCATCTTCAAATAAACAAGAGTATTCAGAATATCCCAACATTTTAAAAAAAATGCATTCATCTAAAATGCTATCTGTTGCAATCCCTATGTGGTTAAAAACAAAACTCCCACAAATTTGTCTAAAATTTCTTCTCCATAATTTAATAACATTACTTAATAAATATTTTTTTTCAAATTCATAATAATATTCACTATCAACATAATGTTTTACAGCATCATAAGTTCTAGAATTAAATTCAAAGTAATTTTTTATTATTCCCTCTTTTTTCTCTTTTAAAGAATCGTGTAATGAAACAGTAGATACATTATCTTTTATTGTCAAAGAGTAAACTTTTTTAAGTCTTAATTTATCAAAAGCAAATTTAAAAATAAGAGCAATACTTTCAACGGCCGCAAAAGAGTTTTTTAGGATCACCCATCTTCCCCACTCTGCCTGTTCATTTGATATATTATATAAACTAATCAAACCTTCCGATTCAGATGAGATATTATTAACGACTACAAAATAATATTCATTACGACGATTTCTATAATCTTTTATCCACTGAATTTGATCCTCTATTGATGAAGAAATTTTATGAATAAATCTATTTCGATTACTATCTTCAAGCCTTGCCTTAATGATAAAAGAAGCATCTTCCTCTGAAACAGGCTTCAAAGAATAATTCAAGCCTTTTAAACTTCTAATTTGCATTTACAAATCTCCAGAAGATCATACAAACAACGACATTTTTCTATATCTGAAGGTAAGAAAGTTATCTCGTATTCATCCTCTAATGCAAAAATACATTCCATTCTTTTTAAAGAATTAAGGAACTCCAAATTTTTCAAATTAGCTTCTATTTCTCCTTTCTCACATGCTAGGACATTAGCAAATATTTCTTTAATTTCCATTTTCTATAACCTCAATATTTAAAATTTTTTGATTATCGATTTGTTTTTTTGATTTAGCATAATCAAATTTTATCAAATTATTATAATAAAAAGATTCAGCTGGAATATTTCTTTCTCCCTTTATAAAATTGAAACTTAAATTTTTTTCATTAAAATAATCTAAAGCAAAAATTAACGCTTTTAGAATTATTATATTTTCTACATTTCTTCCAAGGGCTCTACAAGAGATAAATAACTCATCTAACAAAACTACATTACGATCATGTTTAAACATTGCAGCTCCAATCATGCCACTATCTGATAACACATCACTTAGATGAAATGACAATATCAAATAATTTTCTTGATTTAACAAATTAACAATTTCATTAAGGTTATACCTCTTATATGAAAAGATAAATTGATTTGTCTTTTTTCCTAACTGTGCAATTCGTTCTGCACCAGATAAGTCATTTACATAAATTTTCAAGCGCATATTTAACGATTTTAAATATTCATCATTTGATAACGCTTTTTGCATAATTTTTCTTTTCTGGTTTGCAATAATATCTTTTGATCGTAACTTGTCTTCAATGTTATTACCAAACTTAGTTAAGCCTGGATAATTTTCTAAAACATTCAATGTGATATTTGCATCTTTATCCGCTTGCAATACATGAATATTTGGAATTCTAGATTTTACTTCTATTAATTCACCTATATTGTCATCTAAGAAAAGAACATTTTCAGGTGAAATATTAAGATTCTTTATTATTTCTTTAATGTTAAATGATTTAGCATCCCAATTTGCTTTAACAAAAGTAAAATTACTCTTATTTAAATTTAATCTATTACTTGATAATAAATTGATTACGTCTGATTCAACGTTTTTACTTACAATACATAAGAAAAAACCATTATCAGACAATTTTTTTAAATAACTTTGTAATTTTAAATAGCTTTCAGGTATTTTTATACCATTTAATCCATCCTCTCCAAGTACACCATCATATAATGTATTATCCAGATCGGTAATAACAGCTTTAAAACAAAAGTTAAATAAATACGGGAAATATTTCACCCCCAAAATTTTTGATATTTTTGAAGAATTATTTCTTGTTAAACGTGTTCCTGTAAAACTAATAAGTGATTCATCATATATAATATTATCGTTTGTACTATTCAAAACCTCATTGACATTCAAAATTAAAATATCTGAAACTTTTAAATGTATTATTTTGCCGCAAAATACAGCAAGAATAGGTTTTGAGGTAACGCCTCTCAGATAATTTAAACGGTCTTCCAAGAAAGAATTTAAAGAAATATGCTTGTATCTATCAACATCAATCCATAAAACAATAGCATCAAATTTTTTTAATTTATTTTCGTCAAGATCGGTAAAACTTAACGAATCATCATAATCACTCATTTCAAAATTAATATCAATATCGGACAAATCCAAATAAGGATGAATAATACTTGAAATAAATTCGAAAGAATGATTTCTATATACCTTAACACAAAATTTTTTTTGTGCAGAAGATCTATATGATACTAAATCAGCTCTATTCGGATTTTTTTTTATAAACCTGTTAACTAGATCTATTTCTTTAATAAACATTTATAAATTCTCTATCTATTTCTTTAAATTGTTCGTAATTTCTAATATAGTCACTTTCTTTAAAAAAATCACTTGCTAATACTTCCAAGACACAATCGTCGGTAAAATCAAACATTTCATGCCAAACTAAACCTGAGATAAGAAGTCCTTGATTAGGAGTATTTAATATAAATAAATCTTTCTTATCTTGATATTCAGTTTTTATTTTTACAGAACCTGAAATTGCAATTAAAACCTGCTGAAGATTCTTATGTGCATGAAAGCCTCGTGATAAATTTAAAGAATTACCATAAATATAATAGATTCTTTTAATATCAAAAGGTATATCAATTGAATTTTCAATTGCAATCAATTTTCCCCGCTCATCACCTTTAACAGAAAATTTTAAAAGTCTTGGCGGAATTTGAATTATATTATTGGGAATTTCCATAATCGTTCCTTAAAAGCTAAAATTTTTCCACAAAATACAATTATAATTTTTTTCCTTCTAAATCTGAATTCAAACAGACTCTTAAAAAGAGATTTTCCACTAACCCATCGGCAAGTTATCTTTGCAGCCAGAGAAACATTACAATTATTTATTGACTTGAAAGAATATACTTTATGAGAATTCAATTTACTTAAAATGTTTTTACAAGTATTTTTCCATTTCTCATTACCATACATAGATTTAATTAAAAAATCTTCATTTTCTAGAAGAATATTTCTATAACTAAAATCATTCAATACCATTACAACCTTATTTTTAAATTCAGCGAAGTCAGAACAAAAGCCGAAACTTTTAACTACAGCATCGCTTTGAAAAGAGCACAAAGTAAAAAATGGAATATTTAAACTGACAGCATCTAATAAAGCGGTTCCCCCACCTACTGGATAACTATCTATAACTAAATAAGCACTTTTAAGTTTTTCTAAATATTCAGAGTAAGCTAATTCCGAATATATTATGAATCTTTTACCAAATTTTTTTGTTAAGAAGTTTGATTTATATGAATGTAAATCATGTCCGATAACAATCCAATAGACATCAGGCTCTTCACTCAAGATAATATCTACCAAATCAAAAAAATCTTTACCATCATATGAAGAAAACTTATTTTTGTTTCCTGATGAAAACAATATTTTTTTATCAGATTTTTTTGGCATATGACTATCTATATATTTATTTTCCACAAAAGGAATTCCCAGAATTGATGATCTTGATATTCCTCTTCGTTTAACAGTTAAATCGTGACCGACATTATTTAAATCAAAGCACCAATCACAAATTGATACTCCCAACCAAAATAAATGATCAGCGTGATTAAAATAAATCACAGGTCGTTTAAATTCATTAACACCAAATGCCACAATTGGAACAGGATCATTCATATGAATATGTAAGATGATATATTCATATGCTGATGCGATTATTCTCAATTTGGATGCTTTTTTTAAAATACTCTTTAAAGGAGTTAAATTAAACACCTTACTACCTGATTTATTAATACAATTTAAAAAATCAAGTGGCAACTCAGACTTTTGATCTAAAATAACACAGTCATGCTCAAATTCACTTAAATCGCTTATCCATCGAGTTAAGCATCTAGTATGTCCGCCGGATTTATATAATTCTGTACATACATGCAATATAGTATTTTTTTTATATTGTACAGGTATATTTACTTGTACATTTTTAGCTAATTCTAAAAAAACACCTTCAATCTGACTTGAGCAATATATATCTGTTTGATTTTTTACTGCAAAATATGCTAACTCTAACGCCTGATAACATTTTTTTTCTATTTTGTTACATGCAGATAATTTTATTTCCTTTGCAAGAAAATATTTCTTATTATTCCTTATAATAAATTCAGAATTAAATATCATTTATACAATTTAATATAAATTTATTACATCAATAATTTTTTGACACTCTGCAAATGACAAAACAGGTGAAATTGGAATTGAAATAATAGTTCTATGAATTTCTTCAGAAATAGGATAACAATCGTTATTCCATTCCTTATAGGCTAGTTGTTTATGCGGAGGTATTGGGTAATGAATAATAGATTCAATACCATTTTCCTTTAAATATTTTTGAAATTCATCACGTTTTTCAGTTCTAACTGTAAATACATGCCATACAGTTGATTCATCAGATTTAATTCTAGGTAAAATTATTTTTTTATTAGCTATTTTATTTAAATATTCGTTTGCTATTCGACGTCTTTTTTCGTTATCTTCATCAAGGTACTTCAACTTTACATCTAGTATAGCTGCATTTAATTCGTCAAGTCTGGAATTTACGCCTTTATAAATATTGTGATACTTCCTATCAGATCCGTAATTTGCTAATGCTTTAATTTTTTTAAATATACTTTCATCATTAGTTACTACCGCACCTGCATCACCGAATGCACCAAGGTTTTTTCCTGGATAAAAAGAAAAAGCAGCAGCATCAGATAGGTTACCTACTTTTCTATCTTTATACATTGCTCCGTGAGCTTGGGCACAGTCTTCAAAAACCTTTAAATTATATTTAGTTGCCAAATCCCAAATTTTTTCCATTTCTACAGCATGTCCGTATAAATGAACAACTAAAATAGCTTTGGTTTTATTTGTGATTTTTTCTTCTATTTTCAACGGATCTATATTAAATGTATCTAATGAAGGTTCAACCAATACTGGTTTACATCCATTATGAGAAATAGATAATATTGTTGCAATATATGTATTAGCGGGCACAATAATTTCATCGCCATCTTTAAAGCCGTATGCCTTAATCATTAATGTCAAGGCATCTAAGCCATTTCCAACTCCAATACAATATTTTGTTCCGCAATAATGAGCAAAATTCTTACAAAATATTTCGTTCTCTTCTCCCTGCAAATACCTCCCTTTATCAAGAACTTTTTTTATTCTTTGATCAATTTCATTTCTAAATCTGTTATTAATTTTTTGTAAATCAAGAAATTTAATTACCTGATGTATTTCGTTGGTCATTACTATTGTCCTTGCTGTTTATATTTAAGTTCGGTAGCTTCTTTTACAGGACGCCACCAGT
>CALFNR010000207.1:0-9475 GCA_937903005.1 uncultured Lachnoclostridium sp.
TGTGACCTGAGGTGATATCCACGGGAATATAAATGGCATTGCCTTCTTTTACATAGATGGTCTTAGGAGGCTCTGTTCCCAAGATCACGCCGCAGTGCTCGTTAAGTCCTTCTTTTGCTCGGGATTTAGTATCCGAGCGTTCGTAAATTGATGTTTCAGGAAAATCCTCATGCAATGCCGAGACTATGGCATCTTTGAAATGCTCCATAGCGCAAGATGAGATCGAAATTACTAAAAATTCATTGTACTTATCGCAGATAAGTCCCGGGAGCAAATCACCTTCTGAGGCAATGAGACGTACGCCGTCATTGCCATTTGCCATCATGTCTTTGCGTAGTGCTACCGCATCATGAACTCTTGACTCTATAAAGCTGTCATCGGGTATGACAGCTTCTTTAAAACTTAAAGCTCTGACTCTTATTTGAGATGCCGGGCTTAAGCAACCCCAGCATAAAAACTCACCTTTTGACGAGACGACTTTTACCACCTCTCCTTTTTTAAGATTTTCGCCACCAGAGGCAACGGCCTTTGAAAAAATCCAGGGGTGGTGTCTTAGCAGAGACTTTTCTCTGCCTTCATGCAGGGTAACTACAGCGGACATATCAAAACCTGTAAATGAATGAAGTTAAACACGCAAAACCAAGTCTGCCTGAGCAAGCGTGTCTTGAGCAATTGTAAATACTTTCTTGGCAAGTAAACGGGCTATTAGCGGCACCAAGAACAAGCTTTTAACCATTATAGGCAAAAACAGTATAAAAAGATTAGCTTTTTTTTTTTTACGGACTTTTTACAATACATGTAAATACTAGATTAAACGCAGATCCTCGTTATGGATAAGAATCTACTCAAAGCTGAGATCGTTCAAAAAGGCTTCACCATAGGACAGGTAGCAGTGGCCATAGGTGTCAATGAAGCCGCCTTGTATTCACGTCTTAGCAAAAGCTCCAAGAAACCTTTTACTTTGGAACTTGCCAGCAAGCTTAGCACTTACCTCGGTTTATCTCCAAATCGTGCCTACGAGATCTTTTTGAAAGAGGAAAGCAAATGAATCCCAAGATCTCGGTAGTAATGCCCGTATACAACACCAAAGCTGCATATTTAAAAGAAGCAGTAAACAGTATCTTAAATCAGTCTTTTTCTGGTTTTGAATTAATTATTGTAGATGACGGATCATCAAATAGTGCAACTCTTTCATGCCTTGATAGCTTTACAGATCCGAGAATTAAATTAACTAAATTTAAAACAAATCAAGGTGCATCTTCAGCAAGAAATTACGGTCTTAAACAAGCTATCGGAAAGTATATAGCTTTAATGGATTCTGATGATATCTCTAAGCCAAATAGATTTGCTGAGCAGGTTAAATATCTTGATGAACATCAAGAATGTGGTTTGGTAGCCAGTCTAATTAATGTTATCGGAAATGATAAAACAAATTTTGCAGAATTTCCGTATATATCTTCGCAAAAAGATATTGAATCGTTTTTGTTGTTTAAAGGCTGTTGTTTCTGTAATTCCAGCGTGATGTTCAGAAAAAGCGTAATTGAATCAAATAAACTTCAATATAACAGTAAATTCGATGGTGTTGAGGATTACGAATTCTGGTGCCAATTTGTAGGTAAAACAGCATTTACTATTTTAAAACAGAAGCTGGTTGATTACAGATACCATTTTGACAATATCACCCATCGTAATTCTAATAAAAATAAAGATAAGATGAATTTAATCATTTCGAATAATTTATGTCGAGTAAGTGATAATCGTATTAGCAACAAAATTTTTAATGAATTTATTAACGGTAAAATAATTGAGTCAAAAGATTTAAATAAATTTGTTGGAGAAATGACTTATTTTATAAATAAGCTTGCTAATGACGGATATAGTAGCAAATTTATTAATGCTTTGTTTTACGATAAAGTCAGAAATCTTTTTTATCACAGCGAGGGATTCAATAAACAACTGGTTCTTTTTAACAGTAAATTAGCCAAATATTTTAATTTGCCATGGTATTGGAAATTGTTTTGCTTAATTACTAGAAGTATCAGATTTAATTAGAGAGGTTTATTTATTAATGAAGACAATTCTGGTCACCGGCGGAAGTGGTTTTTTGGGCAGTAATCTCTGCCATCGTTTGATACGAGATGGCCACAAAGTGATCTGCCTTGATAATAACTACACCGGCAGAATGTCCAATATTGAAGATCTGTTGAAAAATGACAGATTTTCATTTGTTGAACATGACGTTTGTGATCCTTTAGTCGATGTGATCAAGGAAAAGGTTGATCAAATCTACAATTTGGCTTGTCCTGCTTCTCCTCCCGCATATCAAGGCAGTTATTCCATCAAAACTACCAAAACTTGTGTTTTCGGAGTGATCAATGCATTGGATCTGGCTAAACGCGACCATGCAGTTTTATTGCAATCTTCGACTTCAGAGGTATACGGCGAACCGTTAGTCCATCCTCAGAAAGAGGACTATCGCGGTAATGTCAATCCTGACGGTATACGTGCGTGTTATGACGAAGGCAAACGTTGTGCAGAGAGTCTGTGCTTTGATTATTGCCGCCACGAAGGTGTAAACGTCAAGGTTATACGTATTTTCAACACCTACGGACCTTATATGGATCCCAAAGACGGGCGAGTCGTCAGCAACTTTATCTGTCAGGCTTTGAAAAATCAGGACATAACCATCTACGGCGACGGCAGTCAGACTCGTTCGTTTTGTTATGTAGATGATCTCATCGAAGCCATGGTACGCATGATGAATTCAGAGCCGGATTTTCATGGTCCCGTTAATACCGGAAACCCCGGAGAATTCACGGTAAAAGAACTTGCCGAGCAGATTTTAAAAAAACTTCCCAACAGTACTTCAAAGATAGTCTACAAAACCTTGCCTTCAGACGATCCCACCCGCAGACGTCCTGATATTACCTTGGCAAAAACAAAGCTAGGTTGGGAGCCAAAGGTAGCCCTTTCAGAAGGTTTGGACCACACCATTGCCTATTTCAGCAGAACTATTAAATAAAACAACAACAAAACTTCGGAGAAAAAAGTCATATGAATATCGGTATTATCGGGACCGGTTATGTAGGTCTCCCCACAGGTGTAGGCTTTGCAGAGCTTGGCAATCAAGTCACCTGTATCGACAGAGAGAAAAGCAAAATAGATGCCCTTCAGGCAGGGAAAATTACCCTTTATGAAGACGGTCTTGAAGAGCTTTTTCATAAGAATGTAGCTGCAGGACGTCTTAAGTTCACTACCTCAATGAAGGAAGGTATTGAGTCGGCCGATTTAGTCATCATTGCCGTGGGAACCCCTCCGCATCCTGTGACTCATGAGGCTGATCTCAAATATATCTATGCTGCCGCAACCGAGCTTGCCGAACACCTTAAGGGCTACACACTGGTTGCAACCAAATCCACTGTTCCGGTATCTACCGGTGATGCTGTGGAAGCACTTATCAAGAAAAAGAACCCTGAAGCTGATGTAGATGTTATATCACTTCCTGAATTTCTAAGGGAAGGCTACGCAGTTCACGATTTCTTTAATCCAGACCGCATCGTAGTCGGAGCGAACTCCCAAAAAGCTTTTGACACCATTAAATCTCTCTATCAGCCTTTTGCAGATAAGACCAATATCATCTTTGTAAAACGCCGCTCTGCAGAAACCATTAAGTACGCATCAAATGCTTTCCTGGCTATCAAGATCCATTACATCGATGAAATGGCCGATTTCTGTGAAAAAGTCGGAGCTGATATTACCGAGGTTGCCAAAGGTATGGGACTTGATACCCGTATCGGACCCAGATTCCTGAACCCAGGTCCCGGTTACGGCGGAAGTTGCTTCCCTAAAGACACCATGGCCATGTCCTTTATGGCTCATCAAAACGGTGTGAAGATGACATTAATCGATGCTGCTATCGAAGGAAATGCCAAACGTAAAATCCAAATGGCTCACCGTATTCTCGATACTGTCAAAGACGTAAAACATCCCAAAGTAGCAGTATGGGGATTGGCATTTAAAGAAGGCACTGATGATTGCCGTGAATCTCCTGCCATGGAAATAGTAGGAGAGCTCATCAAAGAAGGCGCAGATATCACGGCCTTCGATCCCAAGGCAATGCCCACTGCTAAACATTTAGTGGGTGATCAAATCAAATATGCAACCTCGCCTTTAGAAGCCGCCAAAGATGCAGATGTCTTGGCAATTCTTACTGAATGGCCTGAATTCAAACAAGAATCAGTAAAAGACATAGCTAACGTTATGAAAGGTCGTCAAATCGTAGATTGTCGCAATCTTATCAAACGAGAAGATGCCGAAGCTGAAGGTTTTAGCTACGAGGGCATTGGACATTGATAAATATTTTAGTAATGGGAGGAGCCGGTTATATCGGCTCCCATACGGTAAGACATCTTTTGGATTGTGGCTATAAAGTTACTGTAGCAGATAACTTGATTTACGGTCATCGCGAGGCTGTTGACAGGCGAGCAAAATTTATTCATGCCGATTTGCTCGATCTTTTTTCATTAAAACATGTTTTTGAGCAGGAAAAGTTTGACGCGGTGATTCACTTTGCTGCCTTCGCTTATGTTGGAGAGAGCGTTGTAAATCCTCAAAAATATTACCGTAACAATGTTGTAGGTACATTGAATTTATTAGATTTAATGATTGAACACGACATAAAAAACATTGTTTTTTCCAGTACTTGTGCTACATACGGTGAACCTAAGCAAGTTCCGATAAGTGAAAATCATCAGCAAAATCCAATTAATCCTTATGGTCGTAGCAAGCTGATGATTGAACAAATTTTCTCTGATTACCGTAAGTCTTACGGTCTTAACTATATTGCGCTACGTTATTTCAACGCTGCCGGAGCGTCTCACGACGGTGTTATAGGTGAGAGCCATGATCCAGAGACTCATTTAATTCCGTTAGTTTTAAAAGCAATAAAAGGTGAAAGACCGAATATAAAAGTATTTGGTACAGATTACGACACACCTGACGGAACTTGTATTCGTGATTACATTCATGTGGAAGATCTTGCAGAAGCACATAGATTAGCCGTGGAAAAAATTTCCAAATTCAGTGGTTTTATAAATTTGGGAACAGGGAAGGGAACTTCTGTTAAAGATCTTATTACAGCAGCAGAAAAAGTTACTGGTAAGAAATGTCCCGTTGAATATACCGATAGACGTCCGGGGGATCCGGCAAAACTTTATGCAGACCACTCAAAAGCGGAAAAAATTTTAGGTTGGAAACCAATTCATAGCGATATAGATACTATTCTTGAAGATGCATGGTGTTGGGAAGTAAATAAGAGGTATTGATGGAAAGGGTTAAGAATCTAGTAGTTGGTGCAGGTTTAGCTGGGGCTGTGACTGCGGAGCGTATAGCTTCGATTAAAAAAGAACCTGTTTTAATAATTGATAGAAGAAATCACATAGCCGGTAATATCTTTGATTATAAAGATCAAAAGACAGGTATTACCGTACATAAGTATGGACCTCATGTGTTTCATACCAACAGCGAAAAAGTGTGGAAGTATCTTAGTCAATTCACCGAATGGCATAACTTTATGTATAAAGTTATTGCTGTTGTTGATGGAGAATTTGTTAATATACCTTTTAATTTTAATTCATTGTATAAAATTTTTCCAAAAACATTAGCATTGCGTTATGAAGAAAAATTGTTACAGAATTTTGAGTATGGAAAAAAAATCCCAATATTAGAACTTAAAAAAACTAATGATCTTGATTTAAAAAATCTAGCAGATTTTATCTATAAAAAAGTTTTTTACGGATATACCATAAAACAATGGGGAAGTAAACCTGAAGAGTTGGATCATGAAGTAAGTGCACGAGTTCCTATTTTGTTAAGCTCCGATAATCGATACTTTCAAGATAGATATCAGGCTATACCTAAATATGGTTATACATCTTTAGTTAAAAATATTTTGGATAATCATTTAATAGAAGTGCGATTGAACACTGATTTCAAAGATATAAAAAATAAAATTAGCTATGATAATTTATATTTTTCTGGTGCAATAGACGAATATTATGATTATCAATATGGTGAATTGCCTTACCGCAGTTTAGATATCAAATTTAAAACAATAACAAAAGAATATTACCAAGTAGGACCTCAGATTAATTACCCAGAAAATTATGATTTTACTAGAAGTGTTGAATACAAATATTATTTAGATGAAAAGTCATTAAGTACAATAATTTCAGAGGAATATCCTGTTCCATATATGCGTGATAAGAATGAACGTTTTTATCCTGTTCCAATGTTAAGAAATCAAGTTATTTATAATAAATATTTAAAAATTCCATCTAATACAAAGTTTATTGGAAGACTTGGAACTTATAAATATTTAAATATGGATCAAATTGTAGAAAATATTTTAGAAAATGAAACAAGATAAATTAATTTCAATTATTGTGCCTATTTATAATGTTGAAAGATTTTTAGGTCAATGTATAGAATCAATTATAAATCAAACTTATCGTAATCTTGAAATTATTTTAATTAACGATGGATCTACAGATAATTCTTTAGAAATTTGCCAATTTTATAACAAATTAGATGACAGAATTATACTAGTAAATAAAAAGAACGAAGGTCTTGGCGCAACCTATAATTTAGGTATAAAAAAAGCAAAAGGTGAATATATTGGTTTAGTAGAACCAGATGATTATATCGATTCGGATATGTATGAGGTACTTTTGTCTTCAGCTCTGAAGTATTCTTCTGATTTGACTAAATGCGGTTTATACAATTATAATTCATTAAATAATACAAATATTATTCATAAAGATTATTTATTAGGAACACTAAATCAGCCAATAAAATCTTTTCAAATTGATGACTTTAAACAATTATATTTTTATCACTCAAGTGTTTGGTCATATCTATATAAATCATCATTTATTAAACAGTTTAAATTTTTAGAAAAGAAAGGCGCAGCATATGTTGATGCTCTTTTCGCATATAAAGTTTTAACACAAGCTACATCGATTTATATTGTTCCTAGATGTTTTTATCATTGGCGAGTTGAAGGACAAAATAATTCAATTTCATTGACTGATGAAAGAATTTTAGCTTTAATTGATTCTTTTTATGAAATAAAAGAATATTTACTTAGCATTAATAAGTTTAATGATTTAAGAGAAGAATTTTTTTATCATTGCATTTGTGCTAATTTAGATCATTATCGGCATATAGAAAGTAAATATAAAAAAGAATATAAAAATAAGCTTCGTGATTTGTGTAGAAATGATTTGCTTGATAATAACTTTCAATGGAAGTATTTTCCGCTATCTTGGAAAAATGAAGTTCTAAAAATTATTAGGTAAGAGTTTATGAATAATATTAGAGTCTACGTCGGTTATAGTTATCCATCTTTTCTTCTTAAAGGAAAATATTTTACGCCTCTTTGGTGTGGCAAAAAAATTGGCTTTACAAATTTTAAGGATGATATTTGTAATAATAAACAAAATTTAGATTGGATGGAATTAAATTGGTGATGATACAGGAGAAAATATTTCTGATTTAAATAGATATTATTGCGAAGCAACTGCTCTATACTGGATTTGGAAAAACTCAAATGAATTTAACCAGAGTAATTATGTTGGTTTTTTGCAAAATAGAAGACATTTTGTATTCAATGATGATTTTATAAAAAAAAATAAACCAAATTTCTTTAATTTAATAGATTTTGATGAATTTACTGATGATTATCAGTATAAAATTAATTTAACAGATTATTCTATTTCAAAAAAAATACAAGGTTTTGATGGAATTGTCTCTGTATCAAAGAATAATATAACTGTACATCAATATGTTGAAAGACATCATAATGTAACTTCTGTCTTTTTCTGGAATTTGTGTGGTGATTTAATTAAAGAATTTTGGCCGGAATATTATTCGTCTTATTTAGAATACGATCGCGGAAATATATTTGTGTGGTCAAATTGTTTTGTTCTAAGGAAAAAGCTCTTTGATCAATTATGTAAATTTGAATTTGATCTTTTACAAAGGATTCATAATTTTGCACAACAGAATGGTTATTATGATGATGCTACACCAGAAGAATTAAGAATTCCTGCTTATTGTTCTGAAAAAATATTAGGTATTTATTATGTTTATTTGCTTAATAATGGTTATAAAATTAACACTTCTCCATTATCATATATTAAACAACCTCATAAATATCGTCGAAATTTTATACAGTATTCTATTAATTCGGTTTTAAATGATAAACTTTTAGTTTATATAACTGATAATAATTATTTAAAGAATATTGATGTATCTTTACGTTCTGTAATTTTTTCTTGCAATAAAAACATCAAACTTAATGTTCTTATTATTCATGATGGAAGTGTTACAGATGAACTTGTATATCGCTTTGTTTCTTCTTATTCTACAAATAAGTTCGTCTCAATTGATTTTATCAGTGCAAAACCGTTATATAAGAAATTTAATATTGATACTTATTTTTATAAAAGACTAAATACAACTGTATATCTAAAACTCTTTATCCCTTTGCTTGTTAAAGGGTATAAAAAATGTTTATATCTTGATGGAGATATAATGGTAAGAGGAGATATTGATGATTTGTTTAATCTAAATTTGGGAGATAGAAGTATTGCTGCAGTCAAGGATGCGTGTCTTACAGAGTTAAAAGATTCATTTTGGAAAGATTGCAGAAATTATTATATTAAGCATAATTTGCTTGAAGAGCCATTAAATTATTTTAATTCCGGTGTCTTAATTTTTAATTTGGAAAAAATAAGGCATAATAATACAGTTATTTCTGATCTGATCGCCGTTGCAAAATTAAAATTTAATGATAGAAAATTTCATGATCAGGATTGTTTTAATGTTGTTTTTCAAAATGATGTTATGTATTTGGAAAATAAATATAACTATCAGTTGAATTTTTCTTATTTGTGTAATGTTAAAAAAATACCAGTTTCAGCAAAAACGAAAAATAACTATTTTTTATCAAGAAACTTAAATCAAATAATTTTATTGCATTTTGATGGTGACATTAAACCATGGAATACAATTAATTCTACTAATGAACCATTTATTGATGAATGGTGGAAAACAGCCTTACAATCACCATTTTATAATGAACTGCTTTTAAAAATGTTTAGAAAAAAAATTCCATCAAAACAAAATTTAATAACGATAAAAACCTCTCATCTCTTGAAGTTTCTAGTTAAATTTGTAACTTATAGAATTTTATATATATTGAGTCCATCTAAGATAAAATCAAAATTAACTCGAAAACTTAATAAGTATTTAAATATAATAATTAGTGAATAATAGAGTGAACTAAGTTGCTCTTCTCCTCCATGACCTTTATCTACGTCTTCCTTCCCGTAGTAACGGTTTTATATTTGTTACTTAGGAAGGAATTACGTAATCATTTGTTATTGATAGCAAGCTTAGTGTTTTACGCCTG
>CALFNR010000208.1:0-32586 GCA_937903005.1 uncultured Lachnoclostridium sp.
CGTCTTAACCGCTTGACCAACAGGCCTTAATGACGAAGACAATGATACAATATAATTAATAAAAATGCAAGCTTTTTTTGAAAAAAGTTTTATTTTGATTCAGCAACCATAAATATGTTAAAATAATGAGACAAAACAGGCCATGTATTTACAGAAGAATAAATGAAGATTTTGATAAAAGAAAAGGGGATTTTTTATATACCCAATATTTTAATCTATTTCTACGGATTTTGAACAGATTCTTTAGCTGTACCAGGGCTTGGATTATTGCTTCTATTATTATGTTTGTGTTTCTAAGGGAAAAAGTCTGTTAGTACTATTTCGAAACAACAAAAAAGCTGCTTGCACGATTATTAAATAATGTAAGCAGCTTTTTTCCTAATATTAAGTAACAGCCTGTAGGGGAATCGAACCCCTGTTTTCGCCGTGAGAGGGCGACGTCTTAACCGCTTGACCAACAGGCCTTAATGACGAAGACAATGATACAATATAAATAATAAAAATGCAAGTCTTTTTTTAAAAAAAGAAACATTTCTAAAAAACCCTTGCATTTCATGGTAAGAAGTGTTAAACTAAACAAAGAGTACGTGAGTACGATACGGTAAGATTTTGAAAGGAGTGGACGCAAGTTCACTCCTTGTATTTATGTTTAAGGGTTTTCTTAGGCAAAACTGGACGAATATAAACCTGCTTACCTAAGAAAATGTACCCAGTTCTGTACTATAACAAAGGAGTTTTTTATGAGCAAAAAAGAAGAATATGAAAGACGTGCAGAGGCATTGATTGAGCCTATCGTTGCCAAAAATGAATTTGAACTAGTTGATGTAGAATACGTAAGAGAAGGTTCAAACTGGTTTTTAAGAGCTTTCATTGATAAACCAGGCGGAATTACAGTAGATGACTGTGAACTTGTCAGCAGAGAATTCAGTGACTTATTAGATAAAGAAGATTTTATTGAAGATTCTTATATTATGGAAGTAAGTTCACCAGGACTAGGACGCCAGCTTAAGAAAGATAAAGATTTTAAAAGAAGCATTGGTGAAGAAGTAGAAATTAAACTTTACAAAGGCATTAAACAGATGCGAAGAAACAAAGAAGTCTCAGTGAAAGAACTCTCCGGTTTTCTTGTGGGTTATGATGAAAATACAATTACAATTGAATTAGAAGATGAATCCACAATGGAACTGCAAAGAACAGATATTGCACTTGTAAGATTAGCAATTAATTTTTAATCATAATAGAAGAAACTTTAAGAAGTCGAGTTTAGGAGGATAAAAATGGACTCAAATAAAGAATTAATCGAAGCATTAAACCAAATTGAAAAAGAAAAAGACATCAGCAAAGACATCTTATTAGAAGCATTAGAAAACTCTCTAGTTGCAGCATGTAAAAATCATTTTGGTAAAGCTGACAACATCAGAGTAAATATTGACCGTGAAACAGGTGCAGTTAGTGTTTATGCAGAACGTAAGATTGTAGAGGAAGTAACTGACCCAGCAACTGAAATCAGCGTAGCAGAAGGTATTTTAAACTATCCATTAGCAAGTCTTGGTGATACCGTTCAAGTAGAAGTAACACCAGCTAACTTTGGTAGAATTGCTGCTCAGAAAGCAAAACAGGTTGTTGTTCAGAAAATTAGAGAGGAAGAACGAAAAGTTCTTTATCATCAGTACTATGAAAAAGAAAAAGATATCGTAACAGGTATCGTACAGCGTTATGTTGGAAACAACATTAGTCTTAATTTAGGTAAGGTGGATGCGATTCTTACAGAGAATGAGCAAGTGAAAGGTGAACGTTTCAAACCAACTGACCGTATCAAACTTTATATCATTGAAGTAAAGGATACAACAAAGGGACCTAGAATTACAGTTTCTAGAACTCATCCTGAGTTAGTAAAGCGTTTATTTGAAGCAGAAGTTACAGAAATTCGTGAAGGAATCGTTGAAATAAAAAGTATCGCACGAGAAGCTGGTTCAAGGACAAAAATGGCAGTTTATACTTCACACCCAGATATTGACCCAGTTGGTGCCTGTGTTGGTATGAACGGTGCGAGAGTAAATGCTATTGTAAATGAATTACGTGGTGAGAAGATTGATATCATTACTTGGAGCGAAGATCCAAAGGTATTGATTGAGAACGCATTAAGTCCAGCAAAAGTTGTGTCAGTAGAAGTGGATACAGAAGAAAAGAGCGCAGAAGTTGTTGTTCCCGATTATCAATTGTCCCTTGCAATTGGCAAAGAAGGACAGAATGCACGTTTAGCTGCCAGATTAACAGGTTACAAGATTGACATTAAGAGCGAGTCACAAGTTCGTTCCAATTTAGATGTGAGTGTAGATATGCCAGATTCAAGCCTAGACTTACACGATGGAGAGAATGAGTACGACGGCTTCGACTTTTAATTTCATGTTGGGAGGTTTTTAGATGATTAAAAAGAAAATCCCGATGAGACAATGTACCGGCTGTGGAGAAATGAAGACGAAGAAAGAGCTTATCCGTGTCATTAAAACACCTGAAAATGAAATTGCGATTGATTTTACAGGTAAGAAAAATGGACGTGGAGCGTATCTGTGCAACTCCTTAGAATGTTTAAAGAAGGCCAGAAAGACAAAAGCCATTGAAAGGTCTTTAAAAACTACCATTCCAGATGAAATTTATGACCAATTAGAAAAGGAGCTGACAGCGGTTGAACAAAATTAAAACTCTTTCGTATGTCGGATTGGGAATCAAGTCTAGAAATGTAGAGTGTGGTGAATTCCTAACGGAAAAGGCAGTGAAAGAAAACAGAGCATACTTGGTCATTGTGGCAGAAGATGCATCTCAGAATACGAAAAAAAAATTTACAAACATGTGTGAATGGTATAAAGTTCCGATTTATTTTATCGCAACGAAAGAGGAACTTGGTCACGCGATGGGAAAGGAAATGAGAGCATCTTTGGCATTCACTGATCAAGGATTAGCCCGTGCAGTCGAAAAACAACTTTTATAGGAGGTAGGCAGTATGGCGAAAATGAGAATATACGAAATAGCAAAAAGTCTAAATATTAAAAGTACGGATTTAGTGAAAACTCTAAATAACAATGGTTTTGGAGTGAAGAGTCCTCAAAGCAATATTGAGGACGAAGCCATTGCTTTTGTATTAAAAAACTTCACACCCAAGAAGAAGGAAGAAGATAGTATTTTCTTGAATAATAAAGCCGACAAACTAGAAAAGGTAGCCGAAAATTCTAAAAAGAAAGAAATAAAAGTTGACATAAAGGGCGATAATAATAATACATTAAAGGTAACTGATAAAGTTACTGTGAAAGATGAAGCGCATAAGGAATTGAAAGCTGCAAAAGAAGAAACATCGCCTAAACAGGAAGTTTCAGCAAAAGAAGTTCCAGCAAAAGAAGTGAAAAAGTCAGAATCTTCTGTAACGGACAAAAAGGAAACAAAAAAAGTACCTGTCCAGGACAAAGAAGAAAAATCAGAGAAAGTAGTGACTATTATAGAAGATAATAAGATTACCAGTGGTAATGTAGCTAGTTCCGATAAGGAACAAACAAAAGACCAGTCTAATAAGAGTGGTGAGGATAAGAAACAAGATATGCAAAAAGAGGAAAAAAGGATAGATAGTAAAGTGGAAAATAGAGAAGAAAATAAGAGAGAACAATCAGAACGCAGACCTTATCAAGGTCAGAACCGCAACAACAATGGTCAGAACAAAGGTCAAAATCGTGATTTCCGTAACAATGGTCAAGGAAAAGAGCGTAACGATAACAGACAAGGTCAGTATGGCAACCGAAACAATAACAATGGAGACAGACCATATCAAAGACGCGAAAATGGAGACCGTCCAAACAACGGAGACAGACCATTTAACCGAAACAATAATAACGGAGACAGACCATTTAACCGAAACAATAACAACGGAGACAGACCATTTAACCGAAACAATAATAACGGAGACAGACCATTTAACCGTAATAATAACAATGGAGACAGACCATTTAACCGTAATAACAACAACGGAGACAGACCATATAGCCGAAACAATAATAACGGAGACAGACCATTTAATCGAAACAATAACAATGGAGACAGACCATTTAACCGTAACAATAATGGTGGTCAGGGCGGCCGTCCTTTTGGTAACCGTGATAATGGGGGAAGATCAGGAAATAACGACAGACGTGGAGGAAAGCCGGGCGATAGCTTAGATAAGATGATTGCTAAGGCAGAAGAAACACAAAAGCCAAACAGAGCACAGAACAAGGGAAAACGTCAGAATGACAGCCGTTTTGATAAAAAGAAAAACTTCGATAATGACCCAATGGAATTAATGAAGAAAAATGGAAAGCGTAACGGTAAAAAGGGTGCTCCAGAAGCTCCTAAGAAAGATCCGAACAGAAAAGGTGCTTTCCAGAAACCTAAGGCTGTAGAACCAGTGGTAGAAGAAGAAATCAAACAAATCACAATTCCAGAAGTATTAACCATCAAAGAATTAGCAGATAAGATGAAGATGAATGCTTCTGTCATCGTGAAAAAATTATTCTTAGCTGGTAAGATGGTTTCCATTAACAGTGAAATCACATTTGAAGAAGCAGAAGAAATCGCATTAGAATATGACATCATCGCAGAACAGGAAGTAAAAGTTGACGTTATCGAAGAGCTATTAAAAGAGGAAGAAGAAGACGAGAGCTTAATGGTAAAACGTCCTCCTGTTGTTTGCGTAATGGGTCACGTTGACCATGGTAAAACTTCTTTACTTGATGCAATTCGTCATACAGCAGTTACGGAAAAAGAAGCTGGTGGTATTACACAGCACATCGGTGCTTATGTTGTAAACAGAGACGGAGAAACAATTACTTTCTTAGATACACCAGGACATGAAGCATTTACATCCATGCGTATGAGAGGCGCTCAGTCTACAGATATTGCTATCTTAGTTGTGGCAGCAGATGATGGTGTAATGCCTCAGACAGTAGAAGCTATCAGCCATGCAAAGGCAGCAGGAGTAGAAATCATTGTTGCAGTAAACAAAATTGATAAACCAAGTGCTAATATTGAACGTGTAAAACAGGAATTAGTTGAACATGAATTAGTAGCAGAAGACTGGGGTGGAGATACTGTATTCGTACCGGTATCTGCACACACAAAAGAAGGTATTCCAGAACTTCTTGATATGATTTCTTTAACTGCAGAAGTGTTAGAATTAAAAGCAAATCCAAACCGTAAGGCAAGAGGTATTGTAATTGAAGCTCAGCTTGATAAAGGTCGTGGACCAGTTGCAACTGTATTAGTACAGAAAGGTACTTTACATGTTGGAGATCCTATCGCAATCGGTTCTGCATACGGTAAAGTAAGAGCTATGATGGATGATAAGGGAAGACGTGTGAAGGAAGCTGCACCTTCCACACCAGTTGAGATTTTAGGTTTAAATGAAGTTCCAGACGCTGGTGAAATCTTCATGGCAACTGAAAATGAAAAAGAAGCACGTAACATTGCGGAAACTTATATCAAACAGAGCAGAGAAAAATTATTAGATGATACTAAGGCTAAGTTGTCCTTAGATGGCTTATTCTCTCAGATTCAGGCAGGTAATATTAAGGAACTTAACATTATCGTAAAAGCTGACGTGCAAGGTTCTGTTGAAGCGGTAAAACAAAGCTTGTTAAAATTATCAAACGAAGAAGTTGCAATCCGAATCATCCATGGTGGTGTTGGTGCAATTAACGAGTCTGACGTAACATTAGCAAGTGCATCCAATGCAATCATCATCGGTTTCAACGTAAGACCTGATAACACAGCAAAAGAAATGTCTGAACGTGAAAAAGTTGATGTGAAACTTTACAAAGTTATTTACCAGGCAATTGAAGATATCCAAGCAGCTATGAAGGGTATGTTAGATCCAGTCTTCGAAGAAAAAGTAATTGGCCATGTAGAAGTCCGTCAGGTATTCAAAGCTTCTGGTCTTGGTACAATCGCTGGTTCTTATGTATTAGATGGTAAAGTTGTTCGTGGATGTTCCGCTCGTATTACAAGAGAAGGTAATTTAATCTTCGAAGGAAAGTTAGCATCACTTAAGAGGTTTAAGGATGACGTAAAAGAAGTTGCAGCTGGTTATGAATGTGGTTTAGTATTTGAAAAATTTAATGACATTGCGGAACTTGACCAGGTTGAACTATATGTAATGGAAGAGGTGCCTAGATAGTGAGAAAAAACAGCATTAAAAACACTAGAATCAACGGTGAAGTACAAAAAGAACTTAGTCGTATTATCAGCATGGAAGTAAAAGATCCTAGAATCAATCCAATGACTTCTGTGGTATCGGTTGAAGTTACACCAGATTTAAAATTTGCGAAAGCATATATCAGTGTTCTTGGTGATGAAGAAAGCAAACAGGCAACGAAGGAAGGACTTAAGAAAGCAAGTCCATTTATCAGAAGCCAGTTAGCAAAGAGACTGAACCTTAGAAATACTCCAGAACTAACATTTGTTTTGGATCAGTCCATTGAATATGGCGTAAACATGTCTAAGATGATTGAAGAAGTAACAAAAGATATCAGACATGATGAAGAATCAGCAGATGAGGATTCTGAAGAATAGGAAGGAAGTAATTTTCATGCGTACAATAAGTGAGTCAATGAAAGCAGCAGCGTCAATTGGGATTGGTGGTCATGTCAGACCAGATGGCGACTGTGTTGGCTCTTGCTTAGCGCTATGCTACTATCTGAAAAAGAAGTATCCGAATAAAAAAGTAGACGTTTATCTGGAATATGTGCAGGATGAGTTTAGTTTCCTGCCAAATTCCGATTGCGTCAAACATGAGATAGATAACTCAGAAATACCAGCCTACGATATATTCATCGTATTAGACTGTGGTGATCTTGACAGGCTTGGTTTTTCTGAACCACTATTTCATAAGGCAGCTCGTTCAATTAATATTGACCATCATATTACCAATCAAGGATTTGCAGAAATAAGCTGTATAAAGCCAGAAGCAAGTTCAACTTGTGAAGTGCTTATGGACTTGATTGACAAAGATATGTTAGATAAAGAACTTGCATCCTGTCTATACCTTGGAATTGTACATGACACAGGTGTATTTAAACATAGCAATACAACGAAAAAAACAATGGAACTTGCAGCAGAACTTATCAGCTACGACGTTCCATTTT
Organism: uncultured Lachnoclostridium sp.; assembly: GCA_937903005.1. Taxonomy (GTDB): domain Bacteria; phylum Bacillota; class Clostridia; order Lachnospirales; family Lachnospiraceae; genus Clostridium_AI. The sequence goes on from CALFNR010000208.1 coordinate 7,164, forward strand.
CTAGGATTATCGATGAAACATTTTATCAGAAAACATATTTGCAAAATCAGATTCTGGGACGTTGTCTTTTAGAGAGTTTCCTTGTATTAGACGGAAAATGCATTGTTTCCTATGTTAAGAAGGATGTAATGGAGTTTTATGGAGCAAGTTCGAAAGATTTAGACGGTGTAATTGACCAGATGCGTGTGACAGAAGGAGTCGAGGTTGCTATTCTCGTACATGAGATAGAAACACAGATTTATAAAGTCAGCATGCGTTCCAATCATGATGTTGATGTAAGCAAGGTTGCTAAATTTTTTGGTGGCGGTGGTCATGTAAAAGCTGCTGGCTGCACCATATCAGGAAATGTTTATGATGTAATTAATAGTGTAACAGTTCATATTGAGGAACAATTACGAAAATAAAGATACATTTAGGAGTTAGTATGGACGGTATTTTGAATATTTATAAAGAACAAGGATTTACTTCACATGATGTAGTCGCTAAGTTAAGAGGCATATGCAAACAAAAGAAAATTGGCCATACTGGTACGCTTGACCCAGACGCAGTAGGGGTATTACCGGTATGTTTAGGGAAAGCAACAAAAGTATGTGATTTATTAACGGATAAAAATAAGACTTATGAAGCCATGTTGCAGCTTGGAGTCGTTACAGATACACAGGATATGTCTGGTGAGATTTTATCTAAGAAGGAAGTTTCTGTGAGTCGTGATGAAATTGAAGAAGCAGTTATGTCATTTGTGGGCGAATATGATCAAATACCACCTATGTATTCTGCTTTGAAAGTCAACGGCAAAAAGCTTTATGAACTTGCTCGTGAGGGAAAAGTGGTAGAGCGTAAAGCTCGTAGAATCACGATTTATGACATCCAGATATCTGAGATAAATATGGAGCAGAAAACCGTAACTATGACAGTAAGCTGTTCAAAGGGAACTTATATTAGAACTCTTTGCCATGATATCGGTGAAAAACTTGGCTGTGGTGGTGCAATGGCAACATTAAAGCGTACCAAAGTCAGTTCTTTTATGATTGAGGACAGTCTTACTCTATCAGAGGTAGAAGAACTAGTTAAGGCAGATACAATAGAAGAACACTTAGTAAAAGTGGATGCTATGTTTTCTAACCTTTTGGCAGTTACAGTATCAAAGAAATACCAGAAATACGTAGATAACGGGAATAAAATCGAGATTTCTTTTTTAACGGAGCCTATTCGTACAAGCCCGAATCAGGAATTTTGTGTGTATGATGAAGAGCAGCGGTTTGTTGGTATTTTCGAGGCAGAAAATCGAAAAACATTAAAACCAAAGAAAATGTTTTTATAGAAGAGAGGCAGAATTTGATGAAATATATTTGGAATACCACAGATTTTCAATTACAAAATACTGCTGTTTCGTTAGGAAAATTTGATGGGTTTCATGTAGGACACCGTTTGCTGATTGAGTATGTGAGATCTCTCAAGAAAAAAGGGTTGCAGGCAGTAACCTTTTCCTTTTTTCAGCATCCAGGTAATTTTGTATCAAATCTATCAAATAACTTAATTTATACAGAAGCAGAAAAGGTTAAGAAGGCAGAAGAACTGGGCTCAGATTATTTTATTTCTTATCCTTTTAATGAGGAAGTAATGCACACCGAGCCAGAAGAATTTGTCCGCTCTGTCCTAGTAGAAAAGCTTGGAGCAAAAGTTGTTGTGGTTGGCAAAGATTATCACTTTGGTAAAAATCGAGCTGGAAATGTAGCCGTGCTTCGGGAACTTGGGAAAAAGTATGGTTTTGAAGTAAAGGCATTTGATAAGGTAATTAAGGATGGTGCAGAAGTAAGCAGCACCAGGATTCGTCAGGAATTGTTAAATGGCAACATCGAGAAAGCCAATGAGATGCTTGGAGCAGCATATAGCATTACTGGAAAGGTTGTTTACGGCAACCAGATTGGCCGAACTTTGGGGATGCCAACAGCCAATATTATTCCTTCTAAAGAAAAGCTGGTTCCGCCAAATGGAGTTTATGCCGCTAGAATCTTGATTGAGGATAAGGTGTATTATGGAATTACCAATATCGGATACAAACCTACCGTTGGTGATAAAAATGAAAAGGGCGTTGAAACTTTTATTTTTGATTTCGACGGCTTCTTATATGACAAGGAAATAACGGTGGAACTGTTTGCTTTCGAACGTGGAGAGCAGAAGTTTGGGTCATTGGATGAATTAAAGTCACAGATGGAGCGAGATTGCCAGTTTGGTAAAGAATATTTTGAGAACGATATAGTTTCTATATAAATAAAGTTACAAAGGAAGAGGATGGAGAGTGAAGGAACTCGACATCTTCTTTTGTTAACTAATGACAGCGCTACTTGCCAAGCGTGGAAAAGAGAATAAGGATGTAACGGAAAAGGGCGTTGCCTTTGGAATTCGCAAGGAAATAAAGCGAAGCCAGAAAGGATTTCCATATATCATATTTCATATAAGTGAAATGGCACAGAAGCAGATTGTAAAGATGCTGCTAGAATTGAATACTAGATAGGAAAGAGAAATTACTAGGATGTTTGTGGAATGTCCTAGTAATTTTTTAACCTAAAACAACTTTATGATAACCTAAAATATTAGATAAAATTAATTTTCATTTGTAAACATGTGATACACGAATTTGCTACATAATGAGACTAAAACGCTATATTTCGTGTTCTATATGTTATAATGAAGCACAGTTAAAAAATAATGGAGGTAGGATTATGAAAAGAATGAAAAAACTTTGGGCTTACTTACTTGTAGTTGCCATGCTCGTAACATTTATGCCAGGCAATGCATATGTGAAAGCAGCAGCCGATACTACATATGGTTTTCATGTAAGTGGGGCAAAACTTTTGGATGCCAATGGGAATCCGTTCGTTATGCGTGGTATCAACCATGCACATACCTGGTACAAAGACCAGAGTACAACAGCCATCAAAGCAATGGCAAACGCAGGAGCAAACACTGTAAGACTTGTATTATCTAACGGGGTTCAATGGAACAAAGATGATTTAAGTTCTGTAAAGAGTTTAATCAAACAATGTAAAGAAAACAAAATGGTTGCAGTTCTTGAAGTGCATGATGCAACTGGAAAACAGACAACCAACGAATTATTGGCAGCAGCCGATTATTTCGTAGAAATGAAAGATGCGTTAATTGGAAATGAAGCATACGTAATCGTAAACATTGCAAATGAGTGGGATGGAACGTGGGAATCTTCCACTTGGAAAGAAGGATACATAGCAGCAATTAAAAAAATACGTGATGCTGGAATTAAGAATACCTTAATGATAGATGCGGCTGGATGGGGACAATATCCAAAATCAATCGCAGAAAGCGGTAAGGCTGTATTTGCTTCCGATCCACTTGCTAATACAATGTTCTCTACACATATGTACGAATATGCGGGTGGTTCCGCTTCTATGGTTAAGAATAACATCGATTCTGTAGCAGCAACAGGTTTATGTCAGGTAATCGGTGAGTTTGGCTGGAAACACACAGACGGTGATGTAGCAGAAGAGACGATTATGAGTTATTGTCAGCAAAAAGGCATCGGTTATATGGCATGGTCTTGGAAAGGTAACAGCGGTGGCGTTGAATACTTAGACTTAGCGAATGACTGGGCTGGTACAAGCTTATCAGACTGGGGAAATGAAATTGTAAATGGTGCAAATGGGTTAAAAGAAACCTCTAAGATTTGTTCTGTATTTACAGACGCAACAGTATCACAAGCACCTGAAAGTAGTGCATCAAATGAACCTACAAAATATCCATGCGTAACATCACTGCCGCCAGTTTCAGAAGCACCAGCAGCTGGAAGTGTAAATCTTTTTAAAGGTTCCAAAGAGGCTGCATCATGGAGCAATGTACTGGAATTAACAACTGTAAAAGATGGTGGAACATTTGACTCATCTATGATTACAAAAGATGGATATTTTACAGTTGAATATACAGGAGATAAAGATGCATTTGAACTTGTGTTCCAAAGCTGGTCTGGCGGTACAGGATGGGCTGAAGTAACGTCTTCCCAAAGCACAGTAAATACAAGTGGAAATTATGTATCAAAAATCAGTTACAGCGATATCGTTTCTGTATATGGAGATAAATTTGATGCGTTAGACCGTTTATATGTGAAAACAACAAATGGTTCTATTGTTTTAAAATCATTCAATTATGTTACGGGGGCTTCTGAACCAGTACAGTCAGTTGCACCAGTAGAATCAGAAGAGCCAGTAATTACAAAAGAACCAGCGAAATCAGAAGAGCCAGTAATTTCAGAAGAACCTGTTGTATCTGTACAGCCATCAAAACCAGTTACAGACGGTGCAATTAACTTTTTCTCAGGTTCAAAAGAAGTTAGTGCATGGCAGACAGCACTAGAGGTATCAACAAAGAAAAATGGTGGAACATTTGACCCAGCAGTTATTACCAAAGACGGATATTTTGCAGTAACATTTACGGGAACAAAAGACAGTTTACAAGTAATCTTCCAAAGCTGGACAGGAGGCTGTGGCTGGGCAGTCGTAAAACCTAACCAAGTTACTACCAATACAGATGGAAGTTACACAGCAGTATTCGATTATGATACAGTTACAACAGCTTATGGCACTTCTTATGATTTATTAGATCGAATTTATGTGCAGACACAAAATGGTTCTATTGTATTACAATCAGTTGATTATGTAACAGGCAAAATGGCACCAGCAGTATCTGCGATGCCAAGCACAGAGCCTAGTATAGAACCAAGTGAGGAGCCAATCGTTTCAAGTACTCCAAGCGAAGAACCAAAACCAGGTGAAATGAAAACAGCATCACATTTTGCAACAGAAGAGAACGTAAAAGTTATCGGAAGAACATACATGAGTGCAACAAGCGAAAGATGGTTAGCAAATACAGCATCTGGGATTGAATTTACATATTACGGAAATGAAGGAAGCGTCGAAATTCTAGGAGATTCTCTTGCTACAGGAGAAAGTTTAGCCAATAAGGCAAGATTTGCAATCTATGTAAATGACAAATTATTGGTAGACGATATGGTTGAGGATACATCCAAAACATATGATTTCAATCTTAGTGGCTCTGGCCTAGTAACAGTGAACATAATTAAGTTATCCGAATCAGCAAGTGCAACGGTTGGAATTGGTAAGATTACAGTAACTTCAGAAGGTGGGAAAATTATGCCGACTCCTTCGAAAAAACATAGAATAGAATTCATTGGTGACTCTATAACATGTGGTTACGGAATTGATGATGAGAATATTAATGGAGGTTTCAAAAATTCCACAGAAGATGGAAGCAAAACATATGCTTACAAAACAGCACAGAATTTAGATGCAGATTATAGCATCGTGTCTGTAAGTGGTATCGGCGTAGTATCCAATTATACTTCAGCAGGTGTGAAAAGTGATGAAAATGTAATGCCTAAATATTATGATAAAATTGCTTATTCCTGGAGTACATTTGGTGATTGGACAAGCCCAGCGAAGACAGATTGGGATTTTACTAAATTCCAGCCAGAAGCAGTCGTTATCAACTTAGGAACCAATGATTCTTCTTATGTAGCACATGATGCAACACGTGAAGCAGAGTTTGTAGATGCTTATGTTGCGTTTATCAAACAAATCAGAGAGAAGAATCCAGACGCTGCCATTTTCTGTACATTAGGAATTATGGGTGCGGACTTATATCCTCAGATTGAGCAGGCAGTGGCAGAATATACTGCACAGACAGGAGACAAAAACGTAACATCTATGCAGTTTGATAGCCAGCAGATGAGTGATGGAATCTGCGTAGACTGGCATCCATCTGAAAAAACCAATACAAAGGCAGCAGCAAAACTATCCGCATACATGAAAGAAGTTATGGGATGGTAGTTTGCTAATATAAGGAACAGAAAAAGAGCATTTGCGAAGCAGATAAAACTACAGAGCAAATGCTCTTTTTCGTCTATTTACGCGAAAGAGGGGGATGTATACTTTACTTTGGCAAACAGAACCCTTTACTATTAGTTCACATACATTTTACTTATCAGTGATATTGCAATTTACATGGGAAGAGTATGATAAAAGAGTAAAAATGATAGAAATGGTAAAGGAGAAGAAGTTTATGAAGAATCGAATAGATAAGCTCGTAGAAGGCACTAAGAAAATGATACTTTTTATGAAATATTCCCTGACATGGAAGGAATCTGAACTAGCAGAAGAAAATTATAAGGAAAATCTGAAACTTGTCAGAAGCATAGCAAATGAAATGTCTGTTTCTAGCACGAAAAGAAAGAACAGAATTTTTACAAAAAAAGATGAGGGTGTAACAAGTCTTGTGAAATTAGCAGAACAGGTAGCAGATGAATGTGAGGGCATAACAACACTTGCAAGTTGCTTGAAATTAGAAGGAAAACGATTATCCAAAGATAAAATTTGTCAATTGGAAATATGTATGGAACTTGCAGAAACGATTTACCATGAGAGTGTAACAGTATTGGCTTACGGAGATTTATATGCTATGGAACGCATTCATAAAGAAAGAGAAAAGCTGGATAGAATCATAAAAGAAGAGAACACAAAACGATGTGATGATAAAGGAGAATACGTACAGAATAGTACCATTGATTTCTGCTCTTTAGGGATACGAAATCATATAGTGAAACTGGCAGACAAATGTATCGCTTGCATAGAACAAAGGCAGCAAAGCGTCTACATACCAGTATTTGATCAGAATCATATGTAGGGAATCTCGCACTTAACAAGCAGCAAGTGCGAGATTCTTTATTTTATATCAATCATTCTCCTATTACCAAAAATTGAAGTTACGTATATTATCTCATGCTATGACAAGAAAAGCATTAGACGAATTTTTTTGCAGGGATATGGAATACAGTCTTTACAAAGAATCAAGTTTATGTTATCCTTTAAATGTTGATGTCAACATAACCAATGCTCAGATTACGGAAGACTCCGACCGTTTCCTTAGCATATGGTGATAAATTAAAGGAGGTACATATAATGATAAGTACAGAAAGAAAACAAGAAATTGTTGCCGCATATGGCAGAAATGCTAATGATACTGGTTCACCAGAAGTTCAGGTTGCTTTATTAACAGAAAGAATCAATACATTAACACTTCATTTAAAAGAAAATCACAAAGATCATCACTCAAGAAGAGGTCTTCTTAAAATGGTTGGTCAAAGACGTGGTCTTCTTGAATATTTAAAGAAAAAAGATATCAACAGATATCGTGCTTTAATTGAAAAATTAGGTTTAAGAAAATAATATTTGATTTGTTATTTTACTGTCACAAAAACATGTTTTTTGTGGCAGTTTTTTAACTTATCGAAAACTCCAATACTGCATTTAGCAAATAAATTACATTGTAAAATGATGTAATGGTAAATTAATCCTGTTGTTGGTTTTGGTAATTTTTTATGTTATAATCGTATACCTAGTGGTTTATTGGATAAACTATTAGTATCCGATGCTAAGAAACAGGACAACTCCGACCGTTCCTTAGTGTTTGGGCATATTAAAATTATAGGAGGCTTACACAATGTTAAGTGCAGAAAAGAAACAAGAGATTATCAACGAATACGCAAGAACTGAAGGCGACACAGGTTCACCAGAAGTACAGGTAGCTTTATTAACTTACAGAATTAATGAGTTAACAGTTCATTTACAGGAAAACAAAAAAGACCACCACTCAAGAAGAGGTCTTTTAAAAATGGTTGGTAAAAGAAGAGGTCTTCTTGACTACCTAATGAAAAAAGATATCGAAAGATACCGTGAGTTAATCAAAAGACTTAACATCAGAAAATAATATTTCCAATGGCTGCTGTAGTGATACGGTGGCCTTTTTGTTATATAACCATCTACTAGTTGATTATGCAAATTAAATAAAATTACTTGTGGCAAATTATTACCATAAGTGATATAATGGTATCGTTAATGTGGGTGAGATATTCTCCGAGACTTCTGAAGAGCTCATTATTACTGGAATAGTGACTTGTTCAGTTGTTTCGGTATCTCCCCAATGTACGTCTGTTTCGGACGAATAAATTTAAAGGAGACTAATTATGTACAAAAGTTTTACTATGGAACTTGCTGGCAGAACTCTACGCGTAGATGTTGACCGTGTAGCAAAGCAAGCAAATGGTGCAGCATTTATGCACTATGGTGACACAGTAGTATTATCAACCGCTACTGCATCAGACAAGCCAAGAGAAGGAATCGATTTCTTCCCGCTAAGTGTTGAATACGAAGAAAAATTATACGCTGTAGGAAAAATTCCAGGCGGATTTAATAAAAGAGAAGGTAAAGCTTCTGAAAATGCCATTTTAACATCTCGTGTAATCGACCGTCCAATGAGACCTTTATTCCCTAAAGATTATCGTAATGACGTAACTCTTAATAACATGGTTATGTCTGTAGATCCTGAATGCAGTCCAGAGTTAACAGCTATGTTAGGTTCTGCAATTGCAACAGCTATTTCAGATATTCCATTTGATGGACCTTGTGCAACTACACAGGTTGGTTTAATTGACGGAGAGTTTATCTTTAACCCAAGCAATGCACAGAAAGCAACTTCTGATTTACAGCTAACAGTTGCATCTACAAGCGAAAAAGTTATCATGATTGAAGCTGGTGCTAACGAAGTTCCAGAAGACAAAATGATCGAAGCTATCTTTGCAGCTCATGAAATCAACCAGAAAGTAATCGAATTTATTAATACTATCGTTGCAGAATGTGGTAAACCAAAGCATGAATATGAAAGCTGTGCAGTACCACAAGAGTTATTTGATGCAATGAAAGAAATCGTAACTCCTGCTGAAATGGAAGAAGCAGTATTTACCGATGTAAAACAAGATAGAGAAGAAAACATCAAAAAGCTTACTGAAAAACTGGAAGAAGCATTTGCTGAAAATGAAGAATGGCTTGCTGTTTTAGGTGAAGCGATATACCAATATGAAAAGAAAACAGTTCGTAAGATGATCTTAAAAGACCACAAACGTCCAGACGGTCGTGAAATCACACAGATTCGTCCATTAGCAGCAGAAGTTGATATTGTACCTAGAGTACATGGTTCTGCTATGTTTACAAGAGGACAAACTCAGATTTGTACGGTTACAACTCTTGCACCATTATCGGAAGCACAGAGAATTGATGGATTAGATGAATTGGAAACATCTAAGAGATATATGCACCATTATAACTTCCCTTCATACTCTGTTGGTGAAACAAAGCCATCTAGAGGACCAGGACGTCGTGAAATCGGTCATGGTGCGCTAGCAGAGCGTGCATTAGTACCAGTATTGCCAAGTGAAGCTGATTTCCCTTATGCAATCAGAACAGTATCCGAAACATTTGAATCCAATGGTTCAACATCACAGGCTTCTATTTGTGCATCTACCATGTCGCTTATGGCAGCAGGTGTTCCAATTAAGAAACCGGTTGCAGGTATCTCTTGTGGTCTTGTGACAGGTGATACAGATGATGATTATATTGTATTAACCGATATTCAAGGTCTTGAAGATTTCTTCGGAGATATGGACTTTAAGGTAGCTGGTACAGAAGCGGGTATCACAGCAATTCAGATGGATATTAAGATTCATGGTTTAACAAGACCAATTATTGAAGAAGCAATCCGCAGAACAAGAGAAGCAAGAATGTATATCCTAAATGAAGTTATGCTTCCTTGTATTGGTGCTCCAAGAGAAGAAGTTGGTGAGTTTGCTCCAAAGATTCGTCAGATTCAGATTGACCCTCAGAAAATTGGTGATGTTGTTGGACAGAGAGGTAAAACAATCAACGCTATTATCGAACAGACTGGTGTTAAGATTGACATTTCCGATGAAGGTGCAGTTTCCGTATGTGGAACAGACCTTGTCATGTTAGAAGAAGCAATTCGCTTAATTGAAATTATCACAACAGATTTCAAAGAAGGTCAAGTATTTGAAGGTAAAGTTATTGCAATCAAAGAATTTGGTGCTTTTCTTGAATTTGCTCCAGGAAAAGAAGGAATGGTTCACATTTCTAAGATTTCCAAAGAGAGAATCAACCGTGTTGAAGATGTATTAACATTAGGCGACGTTGTAAAAGTTGTTTGCCTTGGTAAAGACAAGATGGGAAGAATCAGCTTTAGCATGAAAGATGTAAAGTAGATTTATCATAGAAAGATTGGTGGCTTTTCACCTTGGTGAAAAAGCCACCTTTTTTCTTGCTTGATAAGAAAGAAAATTTAAGCCGTAAGGGTGAGAGCGCTCACACTTTAATCATATCCGGATTACACGAATCCAGATTACATGACGTAATAAAAATAGGGAAGGGTTAAGAATGAATGGTAATAATTAAGAAACTATCCAATGGAATACCTGTTGTATTTGAAGAGATACCTTATTTGCGAAGTGTTTCATTTGGTGTTTATGTAAAAGCAGGGTCGGCATTCGAAACAAAAGAAAATAATGGAATCTCACATTTGTTAGAACACATGTATTTTAAGAGTACAAAGAATCGTACGGCAAAACAGATTGCCGATGAAATGGCTCATATTGGAGGAAATTTAAATGCATTTACGGAGAAGGAAAGCACTTCCTTTTATGTGACAGCATTAGAAGAACAGCTTCCAGCGGCAATTGAATTAATTGGCGATATGTTAAACAATGCATTATTTCTCCCTGAGGAGTTAGAGAAGGAAAAGGGCGTTGTATTAGAAGAGATTGATATGTACGATGATTCACCGGAAGACTTGGTTCATGAAATGCTTCAGAAAGTGGCTTGGAAGGATGACCCCCTTGGGTTTATCATTTCTGGAGAAAAAGAGGTAGTAAATGCAATTACGAGAGAAGAGTTAGTTGCATTTAAAGAAAAAACCTATACAGCAGACCGTATGGTATTATCTGTGGCAGGTAAGATGGATATCGAAGAAACTATGAGACTGCTGGAAGAAAATTTTGCTTCTTTTGAAAACAGTAAGGAACCTCTTACGCTTACAAAACCGAAATATGAGCCAGTTATATTCTGCAGGACAAAGGATATTGAACAGGTACATCTAAATGTAGCGTTTGAAAGTGTATCTTATCAATCGGATGAAAAGTATACGTTGTATCTGATGAATGTAATTCTTGGAGATGGGGATAACTCTAGAATGTTCCAAAAACTACGAGAAGAAGCAGGTTTAACGTATTCCATTTACTCCTATGAAAGTATTTACGATGAAGCAGGTTTGTTTCATATAGATGCTGTTTTAAATCCGAAGAAACTGAAAACGGCACTGGCTCATATAGAAGAAGTTATTCGAGATTTCTGTGAAAATGGTGTGACCGAGAAGGAATTAGACCAGGCAAAACAGCTTTTAAAAACAGATTTAATTATTGGAAATGAAAGTACAAAATCGAAGATTTATAATAACGGAAAAACCTATTTAATGAAAGGTTATTTGAAATCAATTGATGAAGTATTAGATGATATTTACAAAGTGACTTGTGAAGATGTCCAGGCATTTGCGAAAAAGTATCTTAGATGGGAGAAAAAGTCCATATCTCTCGTAGGAAATATTACAGAAGAAGAGATTGCGTTTATCCGATAGAATCTTGTATATTTGCTGCTTTTTTTGGGATACTAAATTCCATAAAATGTGGTAGAAAGACGAGGATTCTATATGGGACAAAACAAAGAAAACCCTGGTGACGAAAAGGAAAAGAAAGAGGCTCAGGATTTAGAAAATAAACAGATTAATGAATATGGTCAAGTGATGCTGGACAGTAATCAGCAGGATTACAAAATACATCTCATTTCTATCATTGGTGAAGTGGAAGGGCATGAATGCAGTGCGCCAACTCATAAGACAACAAAGTATGATCATATTTTGCCACAGCTTGCTGCAATCGAAGACAGTAAGGATGTGGATGGTGTACTAATCCTTATCAACACAGTTGGTGGAGACGTGGAAGCGGGGCTTGCTATTGCAGAAATGATTGCTTCTATAAGTAAACCAACAGTGTCTCTTGTTTTAGGTGGAAGTCATTCGATTGGTGTACCTTTGGCTACGTCAACGGACTACAGCTTTATCGTTCCTACGGGAACCATGATTATTCATCCGGTTCGTGTGACAGGAATGGTTATTGGAGTAACCCAGTCCTTTGAGTACATGGAACGCATTCAGGATAGAATTATCAATTTCGTTTGTGCACATTCCAATATTGATTACTTACATTTTAAAGCATTAATGCTGGAAACAACTCAGCTTACTAAGGACATTGGTTCTATTTTAGTTGGAAGAGAAGCGGTTGAGAAAGGTATTATTAATGAAGTAGGCGGTATTCAACAAGCGTTGGAAAAATTACATTCCATGATTGATGAAAGAAAAAAATCGAAAGAATGTTCGGATTGTAAGTAGTTTTACTTGCAATTAGAAATTAATCCCTGTATAATAAAATAGATTCAGAGTGTAGATTGACTACACTTTGAATCTATTTTACATTTGTTGACTCTTGAGGGTAGCATTGTTTTATATTCCTATGAATTTGGTCATAGGAATGTCTTTTTTTGAATATAAATAAATTGTACATGCATTCGCAGTACATATAATAGGAAGAGGAACGAGTTTTATGGCAAACCAAAAAGGGAGAAAGCCAGCAACCCGCAAAAGAAAAGTAGAAAAAGACGAAGGACTGAAACCATATCAGGATGAGATTACCATTGTATTTACGCTGGTCTTCTGTATTTTGCTAATTCTAAGTAATTTCAATATGTGCGGAATCTTTGGCGTCTGGGTAAGTCGCTTATTTTTTGGGCTGTTTGGTTTTATGAATTATATTTTGCCATTTGGTATTTTTATTGGCATGGCATTTTACTTGTCGAATAAAGGTAGTCGAAAGGCAAGAAGAAAATTAATTAGCGTCATCGTATTGATGGTTGTATTAATGGCGCTTCTACAACTGTCTTATACATCGTATGAAAAAGGAACTCACATCTTGGCATATTATGAGGCGTCTTCCGAGAGCCGCCTAGGTGGAGGAATGATAGGTGGCTTTATCAGTGGAGCGCTATGCTACTGTTTTGATGAAATTGCATCTGTTGTAATCCTAATAGGAATCGGGCTGCTTCTTTGTATGTTCATTACCGAAAAACTGTTTTTTGCTCCGATGGGAAAACGTGGCTATCAGAAAATGCAGGAAATGAAAGAGTATCGACGTGTTCAGCGAGAAGAATATGAAAGAAATACGCCGGTACAGAAGCAGGCGCCTGTTAAAAGAAAAGCAAAAACATTTACCATTGAAAGAGAACCTATACCAGACCCAGTGAAGCCGAAGGCACAAGAATCGGTGGATCAGAACGGTGTAATAAAGAAGGAAAAACTTGGGCGAAAGAGTAAAAAGAAAACATCTGTTGATATGGAGGAAATTACTCCATCAGGAATTGATACCATGTCTATTGTTCGGGCAGAAGTACCAAAGAACGATGAGTCTATGCCTGTTTATGAGGAAGAATTAAAGAATAAATTTAATCCTGTCAATGCTAAGATGGAAACAGACTTGGAAGAGATAAATCCTTCAAACACAAAGTTTGGGGCAGATGTTAAGATGGAAGTTTCCAATGAGATTGAAACATCAGCGGAAATCATGAATTATGATGCAATTGAACCAGAAGATATGGTTGAACCACAGGAAGTTACCAAGGTACATTCTTCGGTACGAGAAAGTGGAAGTTTAGATAAAAAAACTGATATGAAGCCAAGTGGACAGGCAAGCACCAAAGTGCATAAAAGTGAGAATATGTCAGAACCAAAAGAGGATATCGTGAAGGGCTCTGATATAGCAGATATTCAGACCATAAAAGAAAATACAGTTATTGATGTTCCATACCAGAGTCCAAGTACGGAGTTATTGAAAAAGCCAGTGAATACTGGGGCAGGTATGTCAGATCAGGAATTAAAAGATACTGCGTGGAAGCTTCATCAGACATTGGAAAGCTTTGGTGTTAAAGTGACGATTACCAATGTAAGCTGTGGTCCATCTGTTACTCGTTATGAACTCCACCCAGAACAAGGAGTGAAAGTAAGTAAAATTACGGGTCTTGCAGATGATATTAAGCTGAATCTTGCAGCGGCAGATGTACGTATTGAAGCACCAATACCAGGAAAGGCTGCGGTTGGAATAGAAGTTCCGAATAAGGAAAATACAGCAGTTATGCTTCGTGAACTTTTAGAAAGTTCTGAGTTTAAGAAGCACTCATCTAATATCGCATTTGCAGTAGGGAAAGATATTGCTGGAAAGACGGTTGTATCAGATATTGCCAAGATGCCTCACTTGCTGATTGCAGGTGCTACAGGTTCTGGTAAATCTGTTTGTATTAATACATTAATTATGAGTATTTTGTATAAAGCCCATCCAGATGATGTAAAACTGATTATGGTTGATCCAAAGGTAGTTGAGCTTAGTGTATACAATGGTATTCCACACCTGTTAATTCCTGTAGTGACGGACCCTAAGAAAGCATCTGGAGCGTTAAATTGGGCAGTTATCGAGATGACAGAGCGTTATCAGAAATTTGCTGAATTGGGAGTTCGAGATCTGAAAGGATATAATGCAAAGGTTGAGAAGGTAGAAGACTTAGATGATGAGAAGTATAAGAAAATGCCACAGATAGTTATTATTGTAGACGAGCTGGCAGATCTTATGATGGTTGCACCAGGAGAAGTAGAAGAATCCATTTGCCGTCTTGCTCAGTTGGCACGAGCTGCTGGAATTCATCTTGTAATCGCAACACAAAGACCATCTGTCAATGTCATTACTGGCGTTATCAAAGCGAACATACCTTCCAGAATTGCATTTTCCGTATCATCAGCAGTGGATTCCAGAACTATCATTGATAGTGCTGGAGCAGAAAAATTACTTGGTAAAGGTGATATGCTATTCTATCCAGCAGGTTTTGCAAAACCAATTCGTGTGCAAGGTGCATTTGTATCCGACCAGGAAGTTAGTTCTGTAGTGGAATTCTTGACAAGAGATGTAGCCGCTACGTATGATAATGCAATTGTAGAAAAAATATCATCTCAGACAAAGGCAGCAGCTTCTGCAGGAGGACCTTCTAACGATAGAGACGAGTATTTCTTAGAAGCAGCTAAGTTTATTATTGAGAAAGATAAGGCATCCATTGGTATGCTGCAGCGTGTATTCAAGATAGGATTTAACCGTGCATCTCGTATTATGGACCAGCTATATGATGCAGGAGTCGTAGGAGAAGAAGAGGGAACAAAACCTCGTAAGGTTATTATGTCTATGGAACAGCTAGAAGAATATATTGACGAGTATGTATAAGGAAAGTGTTGTTGCCTCATGGATGGATTGCTATCTATGGGGCAATAATTTTAGGGAGAAGCAAGGTAAGATTGGAGAGAGACATAAGATGAAAGGATATTTGGTTGTAAATCACTTTTTGATGTCAGAAAAGTTTAAGGAATTGTATGGATGGTTGATGGAGGCTGCCCGTAAGACAGAGATAGAACTAGTGCTTAAGACAAATGTAGATTTAATGACCTGTCTAGGAGCAGGAGTTAAAAAAGAAGCAGACATTGATTTTATTCTGTTCTGGGACAAGGATATTAAGCTGGCCAGGCTGTTGGAAGCAAGAGGATATCGTGTATTTAATAGTGCAGAAGCCATCGGAATGTGTGATGATAAGGCATTAACCCATATCGCATTGGAAAAGGCTAACATTCCAATGCCGAGAACGTGGTTTAGTCCGATGACCTACGAAAATATTGGGTATACAGACACGAAATTTCTTGAAAGCATAGAAGAGTGTCTCGGGTATCCTATGGTAGTCAAAGAATGCTGTGGCTCCTTTGGTCAGCAGGTGTATTTGTGCCAGAACAGAGAAGAAGTGAAAAAGTATCTTGGACGGAATGTGATTTTCCAAGAGTATCTATCTTCCAGTTTTGGGCGGGATTTAAGACTTCAGGTAGTAGGTGACCGAGTGATTACTGCTATGTACCGTTATTCGGAAAATGGTGATTTTCGTGCCAACATATCCAATGGTGGAAAGATGAAACCGTATCAATGGACGAAAGAACAGGAAGAATTTGCTGTTAGAAGTACGAGAGCAATCGGACTAGATTTTGCTGGTGTTGATATTTTGTTTGGCGAGCAGGAAGAACCAATTGTGTGTGAAGTGAATTCCAATGCACATTTTAAAAATATCTACGATTGCACTGGTGTGAATACGGCACAGTACATTTTAGAGTATATGAAACAATCAATTTAGGAGAGGAAAGCAATGAGTGAGAGAACCTTACAAGGATGGATTTTATATAATAGAGAAGATGCGAAAAGAAATGCAGGATATATTGATTTTTACAAAGTTGAGGGTGAAAAACTTGGTATAGAGATGCATCTTCTTTATATAGAAGATATTGAATTTGGCGTTCAGTATGATGAATGGTATCTGTGTTATCAAGGAAAAGAAATGGATAAGCCTGATTTTGCAATCGTACGCATGAATTATCCACTTCTTAGCAGACAGCTAGAATTATTGGAGATTCCAGTGTTTAATAGTTCTTTTGTTGCCTCTGTCTGCAATGACAAAGCGCAGACGTACCAATATGTAGCCAAAACAGGGGTAGCTATGGTAGATAGCAGATTTGTCCATAAAAGTTTTCTGTTAGAACAGTTAAATACAGTGAAAAGACCATTTGTGGTGAAATCTGTATCGGGACATGGCGGTTCACAAGTATTTCTTGTAGAAGATGGAGATGACATAGTACCAGTTTATGAAAAATTAGATGACCATGTTGTCATTCAGCCACTAGCTAGTTCTAAAAAACAGGACTTACGAGTTTACATTGTGGGAAATGAAATGGTAGGGGCTGTCCTTCGAACAGGAAAAGATGGTTTTCGATCCAATTTTTCATTAGGCGGGAAAGCGGAGTTTTATACATTGGAAGAAGATGAAAAAGCAATTGTAGAGAAAATTGTAGACTTATTTGACTTTGGATTAGCAGGAATCGATTTTATCATAGGGGACAATGGAGCATTGATTTTTAATGAGATTGAAGATGTGGTTGGGTCCCGCATGTTATACAGTTGTTCGGATATTAATATTGTAGCACTATATTTAGAGTATATTAAGAAACAGATATACAAGAGGTTGTAAAATGCTTTTTTTTATGATATTATCGAATCTGAGTTTAATGATTATTTAATTTGGGAGGACACGAAGCATGAAGACAGATATACAAATTGCTCAAGAGGCGAATATGAAACACATTAAAGATGTAGCAGCTTTGTTACATATCGCGGAAGATGATTTGGAATTCTATGGAAAGTATAAAGCAAAGTTATCTGATGACCTTTGGGAAAAAGTGAAAGATAATAAGGATGGAAAGTTAATTCTTGTTACAGCAATTAACCCAACGCCTGCTGGAGAAGGTAAAACAACTACAACCGTTGGTTTAGGACAGGCATTTGGAAAACTAGGTAAAAAGTCAGTCATTGCATTACGTGAACCATCATTGGGACCATGTTTCGGTATAAAAGGTGGAGCTGCGGGCGGTGGTTATGCGCAGGTTGTACCAATGGAAGATTTGAATTTACATTTCACAGGTGATTTCCATGGGATTACATCAGCGAATAACTTACTAGCTGCTATGCTTGATAACCATATACAACAGGGAAATGCTTTAAATATTGACCCAAATCAGATTGTTTGGAAAAGATGTTTAGATATGAATGACCGTGTACTTCGTAATATCGTAGTAGGTCTTGGCAAGAAAACAGACGGTGTTGTTCGTGAAGACCACTTTATCATTACAGTGGCATCTGAAATTATGGCAATCCTTTGCCTTGCAGAAAATATGCAGGACTTAAAGGAACGTCTTGGCAGAATCATTGTAGCATATACTTATGAAGGAACTCCTGTCACAGCCAAAGAACTGAACGCAGTTGGTTCCATGGCAGCACTTTTAAAAGATGCAATCAAGCCAAACCTGATTCAGACATTGGAAAATACCCCTGCAATTGTTCACGGTGGACCATTTGCTAATATCGCACATGGATGTAACAGTGTCCGTGCAACAAAGACAGCCTTAAAGTTAGCTGATTATGCAATTACAGAAGCAGGTTTTGGTGCTGACTTAGGTGCTGAAAAATTCTTTGATATTAAATGCCGTATGGCTGATTTAAAACCAGATGCAGTCGTTTTAGTAGCTACTGTACGTGCTTTAAAATACAATGGTGGTGTACCTAAGACTGAGTTAAGTGCTGAGAATCTGGATGCTTTGAAAAAAGGTATCGTGAACTTGGAAAAGCATATTGAAAATGTTCAGAAATACGGTGTGCCATGTGTTGTTACATTAAACCGCTTTATTACGGACTCTGATGCAGAACTTGCTTATGTAAAAGAATTCTGTGAATCCAGAGGATGTGAATTTGCATTATCTGAGGTTTGGGAAAAAGGCGGCGAAGGCGGAATTGAGTTAGCCAACAAAGTTATGGAAACTCTTGAAAGCAAAGAAAGCCATTTCAAACCACTTTATGATAACTCCCTATCAATCAAAGAAAAGATCGAAACAATTGCAAAAGAAATCTATGGAGCTGCCAGTGTGACATTTGACCCATTAGCACAGAAAGCCATGAACCGCTTAGAAGAACTTGGATTTGGCAATATGCCTGTATGTATGGCGAAGAATCAGTATTCCTTGTCAGACGATGCAACTCTTCTTGGCAGACCTGAAAACTTTAATATTAATATTCGTGAGATTTATGTATCTGCAGGTGCAGGATTTGTAGTTGCGATTACTGGTACGGTCATGACTATGCCAGGACTTCCTAAGAAGCCTGCTGCTGAGAATATTGATGTGAATGAGGACGGAGTTATTACGGGATTGTTCTAAGAATAAAATCAGATAAAACAGAATTTGAAAAAGTACAAATTTAGGAGCTGTCGCTTAAACGATTAAAAAATCGTGAAGCGGGAGCTTCATTTCTTATGAAAAGGATGTCAAACTCGAAGATTTTAGCACGATAATTTTAAGATTATTTAGAATTTTGTGATATTAGGTCTAAAAAGTGATAAAAATTATGAAATTTATAAGAAAAAATCGAAATTTATCAATAGATAGTTGACCTAAACCTACAAAATGTGGCATACTAAGTATACGGTTAGTGAAAGTTGAGTATTTGACACAGCTAACCTAAATATTATACCGGCAATAAAGAAATGTTACATAGTGTAAGAACAATATTAATTGAAGAGAGGATGTTGTTATTATGGAAAATATTTTTAAAAGTGTAGAAATGAATATGGAAGATTGTGAAGTAACTGTTTCAGATTTCTCTGAATTAGAAGAAATGGTAACACCAGGTAGTGGTACAGGCTGTAACTGTGCTGCAGCAGCTGTAAGATAATTTTAAAAGAAATTAGTTGCTGGAGTATCAAAGTTACTATAAGCAAACCCATAATATGGGGTAATTTCTTCTGTTATTATCATTAATTTAGTAAACATATATTGCCGGTATAATTTATTTCTGGAGGTAGTTATGGTTGATGATAAATCTTTACAAGAAGCATTCGTATGGAACCAGCAACCTGAACTAGTAGGTGATTGCAGGCTGGTGTTACTTACACAGTTATTTAGATTTTACGAAACTGCAATTGAACCGTATGACATATTGGGATATGGTGAAGGTTTATGTTTCCAATTAGATAGCATGAAATTATCTGACAAAGTAGAACTAGTTAGCGTATGGGGAAGAAATTTGGAATGTGGCTTAAAATTCTGTAAAGATTCGTCAATTCCATTCGTAAAAGCAAAATCCAATGAACCAGAAATTGAAGTGTTGGATCCAGAGCTGATAACAATACAAAAGGAAAAAGGTCCTATTATTGTTGCAGTAGATCGTTTTTTTCTGGATTTTCTAAAGATTAAAAAAGCCCATTTTGGCTATCATGTAGTCATGATAAAAGATTTTGATGTGATACATAATACAGCGGATATTTTGGATGTAATGTCTTCTAAGGTAGAAACGATAAGTCTTCAGGCATTGAAAAGAGGTATGTATGTCAAGTTAGACTTTGCTTCTCCTAATGGAGAGTTTTATTATATCAATAATAATTTTAGTTATAAAGATAAGTCGGTAAATGATTTTAAAAAAGCAGTTTTGAATCAGGCAACTGCCTTTTTAGAAAAGAACGGCGCAATTGAAAATATGCTTGAGTTATCTCGGTTTCTGAAGAAGTTTGGTAAGAAGGGAAAGAAAAGTAAAAAGTATCAGTGCTATTTGGAATATCAGATACCAGTGCTGCGGTCGGGTTTCAAGGAACAGGAAGCGAGTGGAACATTTTATAGACAGTTATACCTACAATTTTTGAAAGAGAATGGTAAACTTTTTAATATGTGTAAAGAAATGAAAATGGTTTTGGACGATTTCGAAAGAGATGTTCTTTTATGGAAGACAATATATTCTGATAGAAATGCATTAGATGGAACAATATTTCAACAGACAGAATTTATTGCGGAACGTTTGGATGAAATTGCTGCTTTAGAGAAGAATATTTTTTTCAAGCTAAAGGAAATTATTATAAATGCTTAAAATGCAAATGTATTGAGGAGGAAGAATATGTCTGAACTTAATCATATATATAAAAAGGAAAATAATTATTATATAGTGGATGGGGATAATTTATCCATCTATAAATTGCCAGATACCATGAATGAAGAATTGGATAAGTGTAGCAAAGAAAAATTGGAAAATGATATAAAACAAACCTGTCTAAAAAAGTGTGAAACTTATGAGGTGAAGAATAAACAGGAAAAGAATATATGCAACAGACTAATTATCACTTTGTCAAATTACTGTAATTTGGAATGTAAATACTGTTATGCCTGTGGAGGTTCCTATCAGAAAGAATCAGCTGGCAATATGAGCCTGGATACACTAAAGAACACAATTGAAGGAGTTTTAAAATTATATCCAGATGGAATTGATATGATTCAGTTTTTTGGAGGAGAGCCTCTGATGAACAAAAGTGTATTAGTCGATGGAGTTGTTTATATTGATCAGTATTTCAAAGAAAAAGGTATTAAAAGACCTCATTTTACCATTGTTACCAATGGAACTTTAATTGATGAAGAAATGATAGAGTTATTTGATACCTATTTTGATTCTGTTACCATTAGTCTAGATGGGGAGAAAGCTATAAATGATCAAAGCAGAGTGTTCCATGGAAGCGATAAAAGTGTATATGATACAGTAATACATACAATTCAAAAAATGAATAGAACGAGAAAATATTTCTTATGTATAGAGATAACAGTAACGCCTTATCACATAAAAGATTATTTAGAAAAGGGGACGATAAGTTCTCTTACACCATTAAAGAATCTACAAGCAGATTCTTTTGAAATTTCACCAGTATTTCATAAAGACAAGAAAGAGTATCAGATGCAGATTCTTGATATGGAGTTGGTAAAAAGCTTTTTCGAAGAATGGGTGAAGGAATCTTTTGATAATACCAGCGATTTAAAGGGAAAGTATCATTTACTTGGTGGTATTTTAACAGCGATTACCAAAAAGGAGTATTGTGGAAACAATTGTGGAGCAGTGGTTTCCGATGTTGCAGTTGATGTAAACGGTGATATGTATCCATGTTTTATGTTCATAGGATTTGAACGTTATATTATTGGGAATGTCAATAGTCTCGTAAAAGACGAATATGATGAGAAAAACTTGAACTTGCGAGAATACTTAAGTAAGGCAAATGAAAATGAAGATTGTCTAAAATGCTGGTCTAGAAAGCTTTGTGCAAATTCTTACGGACACTGTATTGGATCGAGACTACTGTTTCACGGTAATGTGGACAAACCAATACCGTTTGCATGTGAGATTGGAAAAGCGGTAATTGAACGGTCAATTGTTGAATTGTCTAAAACGATTGGAGAAGAAAATGGATAAAGAGTATTGCCCAAAACTTAGGGAGGACTTATTTTTAAATGACTTATATACGACAAAATCCGAAGATGGTTATTATGTAATTGGATGTTACAGTGAAGATAGTCATATGCTGGTAAGGGAAAACAGAATTTCATTTTATAAGAAATTTTTTTCACAGCTAGATGGGAGCAAAAGCATAGAATATCTGTCGAATATGGGATTTGGAACAATTGAGAATATAGCAAAAATGATTGGCATGCTTATGAATAAAGGATTTATAGAAGGATACCACAATAAAGGTAATTTTAATGAAGTGCAAAGTATGTCAATCAATATATTCAAAATCGATGCTCCATATAAAAAGAAATCTACGGTTTCATTATGTAAAATGCTAGTAAAGGCATATAAATATGTTTTGCTCATAGCAGTATTGTTCCTGCTTGTTTTGTTATTCAGTGAGAATGGCGAATGTTGTATTAAGGAGTTACTCAGTGGACTTACCAGTCAAAATCAGAAGAATGGGGTTAATATGACTGGTGTTATCTGGTATATCTATGTGTTTCTATTAACTCCTGTATTCTTTGTATTTCATGAAGCTGCACATCGAATTACGGGTATTGCAAATGGATTAAAGGAAGGTTTAATTTCATTTGCCTTGTTTTTAGGTTTTATGCCAATGTTTTATGTTAGGCAAAAATGTATTTATTCCCTTGAAAGAAAGAAAATAGTTCCTGTTGTCCTGTCTGGGGTGCTAGCAAATCTGCTTCTTGGTATCATTATGCTTGATTTCTCTTTCTTATTGGATAGTCATTTGCTATTCTATTTTGCATTGGCAAATATTCGTATGATTTATGTTAATATGTTGCCATTATCGTTGACAGATGGCTATTATCTATTTTGCATTTTATCAAAAAATCCAAACATACGTCTTGATATGTATAGAGTTTTAGCAAACCCAAAGGTATTTAAGAATTTGAATAAAAAGCAGAAAGTATTTATGCTAGTTGCATTATTTGCAATGGCAGCTATTATATCAGTAGAGTTATTCTGGCTGCTTTCATTTCTGGTAATGGGACTAAGAATACTAGTTTTATGCATATTAGTTGCTGCTTATTTTGGGTTTATGCACTTTTTCAGTAAAACGAAAATTGTTAAGATGTAAAGTATCTGTCTAACGAATATGAGAGGAGAACACCAATATGCTAGTTTACGAAGAATTTGTTGAATTTTTAGCACAAAATATACCTTGTGAGCAAATACATATATGGAACAATGAGAAGCTAGAAGATATCGGAGTTGATTCTGTTACAGCACTTAAACTGATTACAGAAATTGAAAATAACTATCGGATAAAGCTGTCACTGCCAGAATACAATACTGTTTTTACTCCTATCCAGCTATTTAACATTCTAGTCGAGAGAGGAAGAAAAGAGCGTAATAAGCCAGAAGGAGAGTATCCTCTATTTGGATATGCTAAAAATATACAGACTATACAAGACCTGTTACAGTATTCTGTTAAGCTGTATGGTCCAAACAAAGCGTTTACTTTTCGGAATAAGGAAATTGGAGACTGTTCAAAGACTTACGCAGAGTTTGGCAATGATGTTTTGAAAGCTGAAACTATGTTGTGCGAAAAATTTGGGATGGGGCAGCATATTGTTTTGTTCGGCAAGAATTCATACCAATGGATAGTGTCCTATTTTGCTATCTGTAACAGTAAAAATGTGGCAGTATTAGTCGATGTTGAATTGCCATATACAGATTTGAAGAGAATAATTTTGCAGAGTGAAGGCTGTGTTATTTTATATGACGGAAGAAGTGAAAAAATTAGAAAAAAGACAGAACAGTTTAATGAAGAACTTGGTATTCCTTGTATGGATTATTCCGTTAAAGAACAAGGTCATGGTGAGAAATTAAAAAAACAGTTGGTTAAAGATAATCAAAATTTGATGAATCCAGAAGACCCAGTAACGATTATTTATACGTCAGGTACTACTGGTACTAATAAAGGAGTTGTATTAAGCCATATTAATTTCACATCTGACGTGATAGCTTTTGGCAGACTTAACCTTTTACAAGGAAAGACGGTGTTAACTTTGCCTCTTGATCATGTATTTGGACTAACAATCGCTTTAATGTGTAACATATATTATGGTCAAGAATTATATATTAGTGATGGTTTTGCAACTGTTATGGATGAGATCAGATACACAAAACCTAGTAATCTTTTTATGGTTCCAATTTTAACTGAAGTATTATATCGTGCTATTATCGAAGAGCTGTCGAAAAAATTTTCACCAAAGATAGAAGAGTTTTTAATGAAAGATAGAAAATTTAATAAGCTGTTTCAGATATTAAATCGTAAAAAGTTAGAAGCAATTCGAAAATCAGCAGCAGAAATATTAGGGGATAGGCTTACATTCCTATTATCAGGTGGCGCTCCCTTCAATCATCAGACTGCAAAACTGTTTGAATTATTGGGAATAGAAGTACTTAATGCATATGGGACATCAGAATGTGCCCCATGTATCACATGTAATCGTGTAGGTGACTGCAATAGTTCAAGTGTAGGTCGGATTCTGTCTTGTAATACAGTTAAAATAGCGAATAATCAAGATGGTGGAATCGGTGAAATCCTTGTGAAAGGGACCAATGTAATGTTAGGTTATTATAATAATCAAAAGGAAACGGAAGAAGCGTTTTCCGATGGGTATTATAAAACTGGAGATATCGGTAAAATAGAAGATGGATTCTTGTTTATAACAGGAAGAAGCAAAAACATGATTTTACTTAATAACGGATATAATGTTTATCCGGAAGAAATTGAGGCATTGATTAAAACACTAGGATATGTGAATGAAGTCATTGTATACGAGGAAAACCAAACGATTACTGCTGAAGTATATATTGAAGATGCTGACAAACGGAAACTGATTCAGAAAGATATGGATAGCATCAATTCAAAATTACCTAATTATAAAAGTGTTCGAAACATTAAACTGCGAGAAAGATGTTTTGAAAAGACGGAAACAGGAAAAATTAAAAGAAATTTATAATAAAATGCTACCTCTCAAAAAATGGCGGTATCCATTATATTTGCTGGACTACAGCGTTTTTTGTTATCGTCACGGTGTTTAGTATTTTTTTATTTTCCTTTGCTTTGTTTCTGAATTGTTTTCATATTGTTTTGGGTTATGAACTGATAATCGGTTCGGAAACCACAGGCATTATAGAGTGTGTCTGTAACCGAATCCCGTTTATACGCTGGAATGAATCCCTGTTCTTGAATTGCAACAAAATTCATTGCTTCCACAAACTGTCTTAGTAACCGCACAGAATCATCTTTAGGAATAATTGTTTCAATATTTAGCGGAAGTTTTAGTTGATAACCGTTTGCATTTTTTGTATAATCTTTTTGTAAATGTATAGGTTGTTGCATACTTATATTGGCTCTATGTCAAGTGTTGGGGTATGATTCTTTGAATCATGCTCTATCACTGG
>CALFNR010000209.1:0-32581 GCA_937903005.1 uncultured Lachnoclostridium sp.
TTTGAAATACGATTACTCTGCTATTTTAATCATCTTAACTTAATGACATTGCCCTATGCAGGTGTTTTCCTCTTTAGTCTCCAAAGCAGATTCCCAAAGCTTTTGCTTCCTTTATGATGGATGCATTGGGATCTACAGCTTTTAATTTCCCAGCTACTTCTTCTAGTGGAACTGGTACGACTTCGTTGTTCTGTAACGCAACCATGTAACCATATTTTTCTTTCATCACCAGATTTGCTGCTTCAACACCAAGTCTTGTAGATATTACACGATCGTATGGACAAGGCTCTCCACCCCTTTGGGTGTGTCCTGGTACGGTTATTCTTATCTCTTGTCCCGTTTTTTCCTCAATCTCTTTTCCTATTTTGTACGAAATTGATGGATATGGCATTTCCTTTAGTTTTTTCTTATACTCTTTCTTAGGAAGTGCTGCATCTTCTTTTGAAATTGCACCTTCTGCTACTGCAAGAATGGAAAAACGTTTCCCCTGGTCTGTCCTATGTTGTATTGCATTTACTACTTTGTCAATATCATATGGAATCTCAGGTAACAATATAATATCTGCTCCTGCTGCAATTCCAGCATGTAACGTCATCCACCCAACCTTATGGCCCATTATCTCTACAATAAAAACTCTTCCATGAGATGCCGCCGTTGTGTGAATGCAGTCAATAGCGTTCGTAGCGATATCTACCGCACTCTGAAAACCGAAAGTCATATCGGTAGCCCAGATGTCATTATCAATTGTTTTTGGACAAGTGACTACGTTTAAACCTTCTTCTCTTAATAGATTTGCAGTTTTATGAGTTCCATTTCCACCCATAATAACTAGACAATCAAGCTTCATTTTTTTGTAATTTGCCTTCATTGCCTTTACTTTATCCAATCCATTTTCGTCTAACACTCTCATCTGTTTGAAGGGCTGCCTTGATGTTCCTATAATAGTACCGCCCTGTGTTAAAATTCCTGAAAAATCTGCTGGCTCCATTTTTTTGTAGTTTCCATAAATTAACCCCTTATAACCTTCTAAGATGCCGTAAATCTCAACATCCTTCATATTATGATAAAGAGTCTTTGCGACACCTCGCATAGTAGCATTTAAACTTTGGCAGTCGCCACCACTTGTTAATAACGCGATCCTTTTCATATGCGCCTCCTCATACCATACATTTTTATAGTTATGTGTAATTCACTTATGTCTTATACTCTAAATATCTAACTTCATGTCCCCTTCTTTAATCCACTTTTTCTTTCTCATAAATTCTGATATTAAAAGACTAAGTAGCCCTGGTAAGATAAAATGTAATAATACAATTAATATAATTGTTGTAACAGAACCTCTTTTGGGTGCCATATCCTGATATGTCATAATCTGACCTACTAATCCTGCTGTACCCATTCCTGAACCTGTCGCATTATTGGTCATCTGAATAAGACTACAGGTGGCAACTGGCCCCAAGATAGCACTTGTTATAATAGAAGGTAACCAAATCAATGGATTTTTAACAATATTCGGAACCTGTAACATGCTCGTCCCTAATCCTTGTGCAAGTAAGCCACCAAACTTATTTTCTCGAAAACTTGCTACTGCAAATCCAACCATATTAGCACAACAGCCTACTGTAGCTGCTCCTGCTGCTACTCCTGAAAGATTCAGTATAACTCCTAGAGCCGCTGAACTAATAGGAAGTGTTAATGCCATTCCCATTAAAACAGATACTACAATTCCTACCAATAGAGGTTTTTGCTCTGCCCCCCAGTTAATCATTTCACCAATCTGATTCATGAACTTACTTATGCTAGGTCCTACTAACAAGCCTGCAGCGGAACCTGATACAACGGAAATCAATGGAGTCAAAACTATATCTATCTGTGTCTTTCCTGAAAAGATACGTCCTATTTCTATTCCGATATATGCAGCGATAAATGCTCCTAATGGCTCTCCTGGCCCTGCTAAAGTAGTTGCACCATCTAAAATAGTTGCACCCGCTAAAATCTTTGTAGCAAACGCACCAACCATTCCACAGGTTGCTGCCGATAATGTAACCAATGGCGACTCTTTAAACTTGTATGCAACTCCAACGCCAATACCTGCCCCTGTAACAGAAGCTGCCATCCTGCCTATGTAGTAAGCACATTGTCCTATATGTCCTCCAATCAATAATCCAAGCTGCTGTATAATAGTTCCCACAATTAAAGTTGAAAATAACCCTAATGCCATCCCGCTTAGTCCATCAATACATACTCGAGTAAAAAACTTTTTTAGTATATTCATGCTATACTCCTTTGTGTTATTTTTATAGTTTTATCATACCATATATTGTATAAAATGCAAAAGGATTTGGTATGCTTTTTGTTGTGTTTCCAATTACGCTTTGCTATAATGTTGTTTAATTCAAAGAACTGAAAGGAGCTCAATTCTCATGTTTCGTTTATGGGCTAAAATGTTTAAAGATAATCATCTTATAAAAGATATAACAATAGAGAATGATGATAAAACACTTAATAGAACACGTAAGATATATAAAGCGATTGATGATATTTGCTATGAATTTGATTTGTCAAAACCAATTTGGTTAGATACTAATATTGCAGAGTTCCAAAGACATGACAAAACTCGCTTCCACCAAGATAACTTTATTGATACCATTGAATTTGATTTCCTAGAAATACAGGTAATTGAGGAGGATGATTTCTTTTGTTAGACAAGGGCTTTTATAGTTGTGTTCACACTATTGATGATGCAATATTCCAACGTATTAACTTAAAGTCTTATAAACCAAATTGTACAATTCCCTTAGATGAACTTCGATATATATACCTCTCTCATTATGGCTTTGATGGAAAAGCTCATATGGGTGAACTTATTGTAAATTGCGGTATTGTACAACAAACCATCTCTGTTTTTCAGGAGTTATTTGAAGCCAAATATCCAATAGAAAAAATTCGCTTAGTAGATGAATATGATGCCGATGATATTTGTTCTATGGCGGATAATAACTCCTCTTGCTTTAACTATCGTACGATTGAAGGCACCAGCAAATTATCTAATCATAGCCAAGGATTAGCTATCGATATTAATCCCTTGTACAACCCATATATTCGAATGATTGACGGTACATTTTCTGTTCTTCCCGAAAATGGGATCCCTTATGTGGATCGTTCTGGTAACTGTCCATACTTTATTCATAAGAACGATATTTGTTATAATGCATTTATCAAGCATGGTTTTTCTTGGGGTGGTGAATGGAAATCTGCAAAAGATTATCAGCACTTTGAGATAGTACGTTAATATTTTATAATATTGTATGGAATATAAGTTAAAAAAGCGACCAGCATAACTGGTCGCCTTACGAAATCTGTATTTTATAATCTCTTTAATAATTCTTCTTTTTCTTTTTCAAAGCCTGGTTTCCCAAGTAAAGCAAACATATTTCTCTTATAGCTTTCAACTCCTGGCTGATTAAATGGATTAATTCCTAACATATATCCATCAACTCCACAAGAGAATTCAAAGAAGTAGAATAATTGTCCAAGATAGAATTCAGTTTGTTCTGGTAATTTAATTACTAAGTTTGGAACATTACCATCTGTATGAGCAAGAAGAACTCCTTTCATTGCACTCTTATTAACAAAGTCTACAGATTTTCCTGCTAGATAGTTAAGTCCATCTAAATCTACATCTTCCTCTTCAATCATTACTTCACATGTTGATTTTTCAAGTTCGATCACTGTTTCAAACATAATTCTTCTACCCTCTTGGATATACTGACCCATTGAGTGAAGATCTGTTGTGAAATCACATGCAGCTGGGAATAGACCTTTATTGTCTTTTCCTTCACTTTCTCCGTAAAGCTGTTTCCACCACTCAGCTACATAGTGTAGAGCTGGCTCATAGTTAGCAAGAATCTCAATTTCTTTTCCTTTTGCTAATAAACAGTTACGAATAGCTGCATAAATCATTGCATCATTTTCAGCAAATGGAGTATTTAAGCAATATTCTCTCATGCTTGCAGCACCTTCCATTAACTGTGCAATGTCAGCACCACTAACTGCGATTGGAAGTAAACCAACAGCTGTTAGCACTGAGAAACGTCCACCAACATCATCAGGTACTACGAAAGTTTCATATCCTTCTTCTGTTGCAAGGTTCTTCAAAGCACCCTTTGCTTTGTCTGTTGTAGCGTAAATTCTCTTAGCAGCTTCTTCTTTTCCATATTTTTCAACTAATAATTTCTTGAATACTCGAAATGCAATAGCTGGCTCTGTTGTTGTTCCCGATTTACTAATTACATTAACAGAGAAGTCACGGTCACCAATTGTTTCTATTAACTGAGCTAGGTAAGTACTACTGATGCTGTTACCTGCGTAGTAAATTTCTGGTGTCTTACGAATACTTTTGTCAACTGAGTTGTAAAAACCATGTCTTAAAAATTCAATTGCAGCACGAGCACCTAAATAGGAACCTCCAATACCAATTACAACTAATACTTCTGAATCGCTTTTAATCTTTTCTGCTGCTGCCTGTATTCTTGCAAACTCTTCTTTGTCATAGTTTACAGGTAGGTCAATCCATCCAAGAAAGTCATTTCCTGCACCTGTCTTATTTAATAAAGTTTCTTTTGCATTGTTAGCAATGCTTTCCATCATCTTTATTTCTTCATCTGAAACAAATTGTTTTGCTAATGAATAATCTAATGAAACCTGTTTTGCCATTTTCTTTTGCACTCCTTTTTAATATGGTTCGTTATCTACCTTATTGTATCAAAAGGATTTTCGATTGACAATATAAATTTACCTACATTTATGTAGGTATTTAACAGTATAATTAATCAAATTATGTACTCATCTAGAATATCTTTGATAATTTTATCTTCGTTGTTGTTTATTTCGCACAGTTTTGCCTTTTCTTTTTGTGACATTATATTTGCCGGCTCTTTCTGCGATTTTTTTGCATTGACCAAATTTACTAAATTTTCACCTTGTTGTTCAACTACACGAGATCGATTGTATTCCAGCTTACTAAGTAAAAAATTTTCTAGATAGTCCTTTATATTTGTTCGAATAACTTGTTTTTTAACTGGAATGTTTATGAAATGTTCATATGATATCAACACTGCACTGACTGCAACACCTGTAAGCAGTGTTAATAAAATTGTACTTTTTCCACATTCAAATAAAAGTCCAGTAATTGCAGCAATTGCGCCTAAAAGCATTGATAATAATAAAGATTGTCCACTTAAATTTTCCCATGTGTATAAGTAAATTCCACAGAATTTTTGTGTATAAACATACTTATCCACAAAGATATCCACATTATTAACACCCAAGTTCATAGAATAGTTTGTTTCAAACTTGGTTCTTAAGGATTTTACCATTTTATGATTGGTTGTCCCCATATGTAACGTTGCTTTAACAAGTCTTCTATATATACATGAGATAACAAATTTTAAAAGGATTCCTAAACCACCCAACCCTAATAAAATGTAAATCAGTAAGTTACTATCAAAAATTTCTTCGACCACGAGAAACCCCTCTCTTTCCAATATTTTACATATACTATAACATAAATAAACATACTTGAAAAGAGAGTTTTCTCTAAATCGTGATACAAAATCTCGTTTTTTCGTTTATTATAAGATGTTTTCTACTATAAAGAGTCAAAATCTTACATTCTTGCAGTCATTCCAGTAACAAGCTTCACAGTATGTTCAATTGCCTTACGTTCAAACTCACTGTAATCCACTTCTGCACTATTATCGGCCTTATCTGAAATAGCCCTAATTACAAGGTACGGAATCTTATTAAGATATGCTGTCTGTGCAATTGCAGCACCTTCCATCTCTGTACAATATCCTTGGAACTTTTCAACAAGATATTTCTTTTTCTCTGCATCTGAAATAAACTGATCTCCACTAACAACTCGTCCGATAAAAGTGCTAATGTCTGTATTCACTTCTTCATTCACTTGTTTTGCAAGATTCATAAGATGTTCATCTGCTTGGAAAGTAGACTCCTCCATTCTTGGAATGATACCTGGCTCATATCCAAATCCAGTAGCATCCATATCATGATTTAATGCATCCTTTGAAAGAACAATATCGCCTATGTTTATTTCATTTCTTAGAGAACCTGCAACACCTGTATTAATTACACAATCCACTTCAAAAACACTTATTAAAATCTGTGTACATACAGCAGCATTCACTTTTCCAATTCCACTTCGCACGATTACAACATCTTTGCCTTCTAATTTTCCTTCATGGAAATCCATACTTGCTATTGTTTTTACCTGTTCTGCCTCTAACTTTTCCTTTAAGATGCTTACTTCTTCATCCATAGCACCAATAATTCCTAATTTCTTCATAATTTCCTCCTTCTACATCATTTTCTTAAGTATAAAATAAATTTGCAAAAATTAATAGCCTAGTATAGAATATTTATGACAAAAGTACATGTTGTCATGTATTAAATTGCTCGAAAACATAATAATATGAATAGAAAGAAAAGAGGTTTTTGTAGAAATGATTTACAAAACACACGGTGTATGTTCTAACTCTATTGAGTTTGAAATTAATGATGATAATACAATAAAATACGTAAATTTTAACGGTGGCTGCTCAGGCAATACTCAAGGCATAAGTCAGTTAGTTGTAGGTATGAAAGTTGATGACGTAATCACAAGACTCGATTCTATTAAGTGTGGGTTTAAAAACTCATCTTGTCCGGCACAATTAGCGGAAGCACTTAAATCTTACAAATCTCAACAATAAAGTAGAAGGGAATGCAAGTTATGAAACGCATTATTTTGACAGGCGGCGGAACTGCTGGCCATGTAACACCAAACATTGCTCTCTTACCAGAGTTGAAAAAACATAATTATGAAATACATTACATCGGATCTTATGAAGGAATTGAAAAAAAATTAATCGAAGAATTTAATGTCCCATATCATGCAATTTCTTCTGGTAAATTACGTAGATATTTCGATCCCAAAAACTTTAGCGATCCTTTCAAAGTAATAAAAGGATATCGCCAAGCAGTTAAGCTGATGAAACAACTGAAACCAGACGTTGTCTTCTCAAAGGGTGGTTTTGTTACTGTTCCAGTTGTTCTGGCCGCTAAACGTTGTAAGGTTCCGACTATTATTCACGAATCAGATATGACTCCTGGATTAGCAAATCGTATTTGTATTCCTTGCGCTACAAAAATCTGCGCTAACTTTCCTGAAACGGTAAAAGCACTTCCTGCCGATAAAACTGTTCTTACAGGAACTCCTATAAGAAAGGAACTGTTTTCAGGTAACAAAATGCTTGGATTAGAATTTTGTGGTTTTAGTATTAATAAACCTGTTATTCTTGTTATCGGCGGAAGCCTTGGTTCCGTAGTGGTAAACGATGCAGTCCGTAGTATTTTACCAACACTACTAAAGAAATACCAAGTAATTCACTTATGTGGAAAAGATAAAGTTGATGAATCCTTAAAGGGTACTCCAGGCTATGTACAATTCGAATACATTAAAAAAGAATTAAGCGATTTAATGGATGCCGCAGATATTGTTATCTCAAGAGCTGGGGCTAATGCCATCTGCGAAATATTAGCATTAAGAAAGCCTAATATTCTCATTCCGCTTTCTGCTGCTGCAAGTCGTGGTGATCAAATCCTAAACGCTGGTTCCTTTGAAAAACAAGGCTTTAGTTATGTAATTAAAGAAGAAGATCTAACAGGAACTGTATTAGAAAATGCAGTTGAAGACGTATATCAAAGACGAGATGAGTATATTAATGCTATGACCAAGAGCAAGTTAAATAACTCAATCGAAACGATTGTTAACTTAATTGAATCTATATCAAAATAGACTTTTAAAGCTTTTGCGATTAAATCGCAAAAGCTCTTTTTTTAGAAATATTGTTTTGCTTTTATAATGATTTCATCTAACACTTCTGGATCTGCTTCACCTTGTTTCCAAGTTAATCCCATATTATCATCTTTATATCTTGGAATTACATGAATGTGAAGGTGGAAGACTGTTTGTCCAGCAGCTTCACCATTATTCTGAAGAATATTTACTCCATCACAATCTAATACCTCTTTTAAAACTGTTGCAACCTTTTTTGCAAGTATAAATGCTTTTGAGGTAACCTCTTCTGGTAACTCAAAAATATTTGCAGCGTGATATTTTGGAAGAATAATTACATGTCCTTTTGATGCTGGAGAGATATCAAATATAACTTTAAATTCATCATTCTCAAATAATGTTTTTGATGGAATTTCTCCTTCTATAATCTTGCAGAAAATACAATTTGTTTCACTCATTATAAGAATCCTCCTTTATTTATCTCCAAATTGAAAAACAGTATCGAACATTCTTAAGGTCTTAAAGTTTCCTTTTGCCGTTATTTCTCCAGCCATAAATGCCTTCTGGAATGTTACTTTACCATCTACAATTTTATGAAATACCTCACTAGATGATTTTGCAAAAACTTCTACATCTTCCTTTGTGCCATAGTAACAATTTAATTGCTCGTCTGCAATTTCAGCTACAAGTGTTTTATCTTTATCCGTAAGATGTATTGCGTAACTTGCATCAAAATCCTTTATTGGACAAAAACATGCTTTTAATTTACCAATAAATTCATCATTCGTTTCACTTTGGCTAGTATCCCCCATCATCTGCTTAAACATCTGAGTAAGTTCCTCAATATCTTCTTTTTGCTGTCTTACATACGTGTCATCTGAGACATATTTAGAAAGCTGTTCTGTCTCCTGAGGGGTCAAGTCAATATTGGTATTCTGTAATACATTTTGCTTTAATTCAAGCATACTGCTTGGGAACATTTTTTTCCTCTGATTGATGATTCGATAGAAATCCTCTGCTTTATTTTCAATAGCTGATGCATAATCTGGGTTAGTCTCAAACTCTACATTATCATCCACATAAGCACACAATCCTTCAGTTGGTATACCACCAAGCATCTCCCAAGCCTTTATTAAGGTATATTGTGCATCTCTTTCTCCATAAGTACTTGCCATAACAACTGGAAGCATGTATATCTTTTTTATCTTCTCTTTATCTCCATAAAGCCAGCATGCATCTAAAAACTGCTGCATATAGCCCCCAATACCAAACCATTCAACTGGTGTTGCTAAAATAATACCATCTACATCTTTCAACGTGTTAGGTAGAACACTAATATTTGTCTTACCTTCATATAAATTATATCTGTTTACTTCGACACGAAGCTCTTCCAATACTTCCGTTAGTTTATTCATAACATAAATGGTCGTATCCTCAATTAAGCCCCTTCCTCCATAATAGATATTAACCTTCATCATATTAGCAATCCACCTTTCTAATTTATCTCGTCTTAGGCTTTTTTAATCTTCTTTTTTGTAATAGCATTAGAATTAATGCTAACAAGAAACCAGATAACAATCCTCCAAAATGTGCCATGTTATCTACATCTTGTTCATATAATCCACTGGAAATGCTCAAGAAAATAAAGAATATTAACCTAGGAGCAGTTATATCTTTTATCATTCCCTTCGATAAAAAGATAAAACATGCTAACGCACCCACGATGCCAAAAATTGCACCTGATGCACCAATACTTAGTATTAATTGGTTATTAATAATATTATAACTCATTGAAACTACTCCCGCAAGAATTCCAGATACAAAATAAAGGAGCATAAATTTTACATGTCCCACAGAATCTTCAACATAGGAACCAATGCAATATAATAAAACCATATTATTAATTAGATGATTAATACCTGAATGGATAAACATAGATGTAACAATGCGAAAATATTCGTGGTTGTAAGTGACTGCAGGCCAAAACAGTCCTGTATTATCTATTAGCTCGTTCCTTTGTTCCGCTGTGCATAACCAATACATAATAACATAAATCAATACATTGATTCCAAGAATACCTATAGTTCCAAAGGCAGTAATCTTTTTCTGAGGTTTATTCTCCACCAGAACTCCCTCGATAATGTCTTTCATATTACAATAGTTATCCAATTGATTTTCATAGATAAGCAGTTTACGCTCATTACGAGCAATAATCCAATGTGCATCAAAATTATCTTCACATAGACACCTTATCTTATCTGGTTCATCTGTTATATATACAAAAAGAAACTTTGCAACTCCTTCAAAATAAATCTCTGCTTTAACTTGCTGTTCTGAATATCGGATACTCCACACATTTTTCGGAAGTTCATCTGGCAAATTAATAAAAATTACACAAGAATTCTGTTCTTCTTCCTGCTTTACAAAACCAAAGATACCTTGTTGTGTCAAATTCATTCTCTCAAATCCATGAAGCGGTAACTGCTCATTGATTCTCTCTAAAAACATGTCTTTCGCCTCCTACCCGAAACATATTAAAATCATTCTAACTGTTTTCTGGTAGCAAAGCAATTATATCTTTATGATATTTTTATTAACTGGTATGTTATATTTGCTAATGTAATCTTATCTTTATCTGATAACGGATACGATGAATTGTTTGTTATTAATTCCCCATTTACAAATGTCCCATTGGTTGAAGATAGATCCCTTATATGTATTTTTCCATTTACCTCTTCTAATATAGCATGCCGCTTACTAACAGCAGAGCTTCTTACAACTTCGTTTACCTGCTTTTTATCCGAGCCAATAATACAGGGAAGGAATTGAATACTAATATTTTCAAATCCCATTTCACCTTTTAACACATATATTGGATGATAATTTGTCAGAACAATTGTATTTTCACACTCTATATCTTGAAATGGATTTTCTTCTTGTTTTAAAGGTGATAACCTTTTCTGAGTATAAAAGGCAAAAGAATTTACTATTACTAGCAACAAACAACTTAATGCTACGTTTCTCATATTAAGGTTCCAAGATGACTCCCAAAAAACAAAACGTGTCTTAAGTAATATCATAACTATCAATATATTTATTACTGCTACTACTGCTTTCATAGAAGAATAGCTTCTTTCTTTTTCCTCAACTAACTCTATTGGCTGCTGCTCTATTACTTCATTTACGTTTTGCTTCATGACAACATCATTTCTACACCGCTCTACAACCTCCTTTACAGTAGCAAAGTTACAGCTACTCTCTCGTAAGACTTTATATAAACCATATGTCAGAGTAACTGCTTTCTCATTCTTATAATCGATTACTTCCATAAAATACTCTGCCAGTTTAACCATCTGTTCTCTTACGTTAACAGAATATAATTCATAAAAACATAGATACACAGATTCCTGACAGGAATCCAAGTAAATAAAGTCTGGAAGCAAAATAAAATTATCTTGTTCTAATAAAAACTCCATTGCATCTTGAATTATATTAATTATATTAGAAATAATGAATTCTATCTTCCCAGCTGATATTTCGCTTTTTGAAAATATCTCATGAAGACATACCTTATTTGTCACGTCATAATAATACTTAAAACTCTCATCAATTTGACGCCGTTCAACTTCAAGTAACCCTGGGAGCTTATTATGTAATACCATCTTCTGTTGAAATCCTGATTCTTGTCCCTCTTCATTCTTTACTACTAAATAACATTTATTCATATCACGTATTATATCAGGTTTCACACATATCACTCCTCGCTTTTTATTGCATCATACATCCAAATCGTGTCCGATGCCTTTTTATTACATACTCTTATTAAGACACGAAAGTTAGAAAACTGGTTATTAACATAATCCTCTGAAAGTAAAAATTGAATCGGTATGTTATAATCTAACTTATACTCTGAATAAAAGTAATTCAACTCTTTCTTTTTCGATAGTTCTCCTCTCCCCAACTGTCCCGTATAATCTTTTTCAGGACTTCCACTCTTTACATTAATTATGGCTTCGCACCCCACATTAATTCTATCAAAGCAGTATAAACTTACATATAGCATGGCCATTATAATTCCAATAAGTATTACCATAATAAATGTTGCTTCAACGGTAAAACTCCCTATGTTATTAACCTTTATCTTCTCTATGATTCTTTTGTTCCACATCGATAACACGCCCTCATCTTCTCATCCACATCATGTAATGGAATTCGCTTAATTGTTCTCTTTAATCCACTGCATTCTAAGCTGCAATGATACCTGTCCCCATCTTCGCAAATATAAACGGCTGTTATACTTCCTACACCTTTACAGCATCTCTCACACTTTTTATATTTTCCACCTGCTGCATTCCTCCTTGACTCAACCTCATTAACGTTACATTGAGATATTTTCAATTTGAGCGAACTGCACTCTAATGTCACATGGTACACCGTGCCTGTTTCAGTTATGTATACATAATTACTATCTTCTGCTGTTTCACTTGTCTCTACATTATTTAAGCTTAGCAACTGGTTTGAGCCAATAAATGCTCTCGTCTTTACTCTTTGTATAATAGAGAACTCTTTTATCGATAGAATTGGCAAAGGAATGCGAACTGAATATTCCGCTATTAAGTCGATATCCTCCTCATTGTTTATATAAGAACTTGCGTTATATGATATCTTTTTACTTAAAACTGAATCGTATTTTTTCTCGAACATAAAATACTTGTTAATTTCATGTCCAACTACAACATTATTTGCAATCTTGCTTGCCTGTGTACCGAATAAATCTGTTCTCTCCTGCCCCTTACAGTTATTGATATATGCTAACTGTGACAATTCTTTGGATGCCTCTGTCATAGCATCCTGCAACTGAATCTCCAGTAATAATATTTTAAATAATAGAATAAATGCGGTAACAGCAAAAACGAATATAGGTACTGCAAGGGCTGCCTCTACTGTAAACGAACCTCGTTTATCTTTTCTCATATTACTCCTTACTGAGGTAAACCAGGACACCCTTTCGTTATGTTTAGGGAGGCGCAACCTAGCACCTCGTTTGAGGGGGATGATAGTGCATTCAAATAGAGTACAAGTATATAATATTTAAATTACACGAAAGGGCATCCCGGTTTACCCCATATTTTTTAATAGCTCTGTTCTAATGTTGTCTGATACGTCCAGTTACAGTCTTTCTCACTGATTGTTTTATTAACAAATTGTAAAAATAAAAATTTGTTATCTGTAACTGCATGACTAGATAAATGAAAACTATAGATACAATTTTTAAAATGAAAACCTTTACAATGCCTTAGCACCACATTCTGATTAATTAACTCCATACACCGATACCTGCTTTTCTCATTGAACTTTATCAAACTTAATATTTCTAAAAAGGAATCATATGAAAGCCCACCCTTATTCGAATAATTAACAGAAGACGCCTTGTCTTGTATTAATTTATGATTCATTATTAGTAAATCTGGATAGTTTACCGAGAAGTCCTTCCCTCTCTTAAGAATCTTAATCTCTTTATCCTGCAACAAACTTGCTACATCAACAAGCGCTTCATCAAAAGACCATACAAGTAATATCAATGTTTCGGTAATATGTATAAGTGGTTCGATACCTGTAATTCCGGCAATTGCCAGCGCCGTCTCCTTAGCCAACGCCTTTTTTTCTGAATCAGACATTATGCTAATAAAATTAGTAACCATTCTCCACAGTACCATTTCATCAATGACACCTCTCAAATTTTCTTTGTCTGCTTTTTTTCCTTTTATAATATACTCCAACTCATAGAACAAACTCTTCTCCTTTTGCCTTTGTTCAAAATCTACAAAACTTCCGAAATGCTCTTCTTGGTAAAACAACATTAATAAAGAATTGACGAGATTACCGCTTTCTCCTATTTCAATTTTTTCTTTTTCTCCAAAGATATTGAACAAACCACTAATCCCTTCCATTAAATCTAGGTGTGACATTACTTCACTCAATTCCGGCGTACTTTCTTCTTCAGATGCAACTTCTGATAATAAAATTTTGTCTAACTTCTTTTGAGAAACCCTTACATCATCCGGTAAAACGAGATTTAGTATGTTTGTATCAAGCATTTCTTTCATCTTAGCAATTGGACTATCCACCTCTTCATCTGATATACTTCCATACTCAAATGCCATAGAATTTATATGATAACACTGTAATATTGATAAATTATTAGTTACTATCTGTTGT
Organism: uncultured Lachnoclostridium sp.; assembly: GCA_937903005.1. GTDB lineage: Bacteria > Bacillota > Clostridia > Lachnospirales > Lachnospiraceae > Clostridium_AI. Next base: position 14,078 of record CALFNR010000209.1, read on the forward strand.
ATCTTCTCCATTGACGAGTGCGAAGCAGATAACTGTACTGATTGGAAATTATCAACTCTTGATAAAATTTGTCCATTCTGGTCAAGTAAATTACTTAACCCTTTTACATCTAGTCCCGTAGTTGTTATGGATTCTATACGTTGCACATCACTATTAAGACTCACATTTAAATCAGGAGACATATTTGCTTTTTCATCATTTAGTTTCACTTTATACTGACTCACCTGGCCCTTTAACTTTATTTCTTTTACTTGGAGCTTATCAGCAATATTCTTCGCTTCATCAGTCTTCACTTGAACTTCTCGTATTAAATCTGAGAACCGTTTACATCTCCTTTTTATTTTCTCTAAATCTTCTTCAATAAGTCCTTCTACTTCTTCTGCTCGTTTATCCAGTTCCTTCTGCTTTTTTTCTCTTTTACCTTCTCCTTCCTTTCCTATTGCAAGCTCTCTCTGTTGTTCTAAATTCACTTGCTCCTCTAATAACGATTGCACATCTACTGAGTCTATTCTTATCTCAGTAAGTAACTGATTCACATCAACATACTTATTTTTTAACTTTGTCCACAATTGCTTAGAATTTACCCCCACACTGTTCATAGTTGGTTTTTCTAAAAGCACTCTTTTTACAAAACTGTTCCGTATCTGTACCTTCCCTCTTTCATTGACAGTTACACCATCAATAACCTCCATAAGCTTTAAGACATCATATGAATATTGGCTCAGCTTTTCTTCGCATTTTATTTTTTCCTCTACTACCTTGGTACTTGACCTTAACTCATTTGTTGCGTCAACCGTTTCCCTTACCCTTTCAATAAGTTTATCAACGCTTTTATACTTTATATAAGCAACTGCCTCATCTTCAAACGCTTTTCCTCCATTATCTAATGCTGTAACTATTTCTGATGCCTCTACAGAACATTCTTGAGGAATTGGAAAAGCCTTCTTAAATTTTCTCTTCTTGAGTTCAGACAAATCCCTTACTGGATTCATTGAGTATTGCATATACTCTTGTGCCTTGCTCTTTATATATTGCTGTTTGTCTTCGCCCTCCGAAAATGCCATGAAAAATAGATGATAATCATCATATAATGGTCTATAATACTCTGTCATAATGGCTTTACCTGATGCATCTAGCATATCCTGTGTACATACTTTAAAACTCTTATATCTAGAACACTCTAGTAAAACGCCTATCGCTCCTAAAAGAATTGCAAATAGAAACACAAGAAATGCAGATGCAGAACCCTTATTGTTAATCATCTATTATGGTAGAGGAATCTGTTTTAATAGTTGAGAATGCGTTCTTTACAATAGCTGTAATTTCATTCTTAAATAGTAGAACAAGTGCAATTAATATGACTAAAATCAGAATAATTTCCACAACTCCAATTCCGTCTTCTTCTTTTATGAATTCCTTAATAATGTTCATTTATAAACCTCCCTTTGAAAAACTCAGAAACGCAGGTAACATTACTATCACTAGTACTATCACTAACATAATTAACATAGGAAATAATAACTTTGTTCCTGCCTCTTCTCCTAATCTCCTTGCCAACTGTTTTCTTTCTTCCTGTGCTTCCTTAGCTTCCGCCTCAAGCTGCAGTAAAAATCCTTTGGTTCCTTTCTTTAAGTTTTGTGTAATCAGTGATGAAAAACGCAGATATGGACGTAACTTCATTCGCTTGCCAAACTGCGCAAAAGCTTCTATTTCTGGTATTCCATTCTCCATCTCATTCCAAGTAATAATCATTTCTTCATAAACATACTTCACCTTTTCTGGTGATCCTTTCTTTTCTTTCAAATAGTCTTGAATAATTCTTTGCCACGCGCCCCTAAGCGTCATTCCCGCTCCAAGAAGAAGGGTTAGTTTATATACGATGTTAGGATAAGCAAGCTGACACTCTTCATCACGCTTCTTTCTACTCTTCTTAGTCTTCTCATCCCAATATATCCATGTAACAACGCATCCCAGTCCCCCACAGAAAAAGAATTTTTTCGCATTTTCTTTCTCAGGCATTCTATACTCAATCGAATACCCTTCAGTCCTACTGGGAAGTGTATAAGTTTCCTCCTCTTTATTCCTCTCATCCAGCTGCTTCAACATTTTTAAAAATCCCTCTTTCGCTTGTTCCTCCCATGACCAGCTATATGGCATTATTCCAATTGGGATTTCCTTATATTCTTCCTGTTCTTCATAAGAAAAACTGGCTTGAATTGTAACAAAAGTTTTTTCAGTCAGATTCTTATTATTAAGTGTTCCATCCTCCATAATCAGATCCTGTCCCCCAAGATTCCAGCTTACCTTAACTGGATTAGAAGGAATATTAACCAAAAGATTCAGCGAACTCTGTACATGATTTAGCGACTCATTATCGCCTTTCATTCTTGCCAATACATAATCCTCAGCCTCCTTTTTAAACTGCCTTACTTCTTTATCTGTATATTTCCTAGGACGTATCGAATATGTAAAACTCTCCTCTACCTTCTTCTCATTTTCTTTCAGTATGACATCTATAGTTTGCTCTTTTATGCCAAGACCTGTTGCTGGTCTTTGTATTTGAAGATTTTTTAGATTAGTTGAATGATTACTTGCCTGAACGACAATTCCTAGAACTGATGTAATAAAAAGAATTGCATATAGAATAGAAAATTTATGATATAACTCTAGACAATACGCTTTTCTTGCATCTCTTCCTGGATTGAGTAATTGGTATACTTCTATTCTTCGTTTTGTTGACTCGCTCTGAAAAAGACCTAACTTACGTACCCAAAATCCTACTGATGGATATAAAAAAGTTAATGAACGTTTCTTATCTTCCAACTTGTTTATATAGTCATCTTGATACCTCATTCCCAACACATATAGAACTACTAGAATTCCAAGTAATATAACATATGCCCACATAATCTTACACCTTTATAGTCACAATCTTATTCAAGAGTAATAATGCCGCTAAATAACAGAATAATGAAATACTCATTACTCCTCTGCCAATTACTCCTTGATACATAGGTTCTAAAAAACCTGGCATACTAAGATTCAGATATGTAATAATTCCCAATGGAATTACACTCATAATGTTTCCTTCTAGTTTCTTGGCAGCTACCAAGGTAGTAATTTCCCGCTGCACTTCTATCTTTTCGCTTATATTATTACTAGTTGATTTCATAATTTTTATTAAATCACCTCCGGTTCTCTTAGCCGTGGTAACAATCTCAGCAAAGTTTATCACATCCTCTATGTGTGATCTGTTTCCGAACTCTAAGAGCAGTTCCTCCACATTTCGATTTAGCTTAACTTGTAGACTAATTTGTTGAAATTCTTTCACGATCTCTGCATCAGTTTCGTATAAAAAACACAAATCCTTAACTGCTTCATCAAATGCATTCTCAATAGAATACCCTGCTGTCAATGCATTCGATAAGCTTATAATTCCATCCTTAAACTGTAATGTTAGCTGCCACTTTTTCCTTTTTTCTCTCGCCCCAATCTGTATATGTACTAATAGCAATGCACCTATGCTAAAAAGTATCATTACTGCTATACTTTTATAAAAAAGGTATCCAATGCCCCAACATATAGCAAGTGAGATAATCCAATCTCGCAATTTACTGTCCTTTAATCCTTTTAAATAATTAGTCCACTCTTCTCTTATATGCTCACCCCTGCTCTTTGCAACTTATCTGTATAAATAAATGCATTCTCAGTCCTCATTAATTGACCTTCAACCTTACCTTCCTTTGATAACCCTGTTTCTACAAAAGAATACAGTGGATTCAATATAACCTCTCCCTCCACACAGTCTAATACTTCTGATATCTCAAGGACCTTTCGACTCTTATCACGAATACGCCCTAGGTGAATGATAATATCTAATGCTGATACAATCTGTCTTCTTACCGATGACAAAGGTATATCAAGCCCCATTAAAACTAAGGTTTCAAGTCTATAAATCATATCTTTCGCACTATTTGCATGACCTGTAGAAAGTGAACCATCATGACCTGTATTCATGGCACTAAGCAAATCAACTGCCGCAGCATCTCTAACCTCTCCTAATATGATTCGATCTGGGCGCATTCGCAAGGCCGACTTAATTAAGTCTCGAATCGTAACAGCATTTCCACCTTCTACATTTGCATTACGAGCTTCCATACTAACAAGATTAGCAATCTCTCGAATCTGAAGTTCTGCAGAATCCTCGATGGTAATGATACGTTCATCTCTTGGCACAAAATTAGACAGTACATTGAGAAAAGTAGTTTTCCCTGACCCGGTACCACCACTAATGAAGATATTATATCTTGCAATCACAAGTTTTCTTAAAAACTCTGAGACTTCTTCGCTTAAACTTCCAATTTCAATTAATTTTTCTATGGTAATCGGGTTGCTTGGAAACTTTCTTATGGTCAACACTGGCCCATTTCTAGCTATTGGCTGCAACACAACATTCACCCTCGAACCATCCTCTAGCCTTGAATCTACAATTGGATTAGATTCATTTACAATTCGGTTTGTATTAGATACTATCTTTTGTATAACATCCTCTAACTTTGCCCTTGATTCGAATTGTACAGGAGCTCTCGTAATACAACCTTGCCTCTCAATAAATATGTATTCTGGTCCATTTACCATAATCTCAGTTATACTCTGATCCTCTACAAGTTCCTGTAGAACATCTAGTCTTCGTAAACTATTAAAAATTGTTCTCCTTATATGCTTCCACTGCCCCATCTCTATATAGTGCTCTTTTAAATATTGCTTTATTGTTGAGTCAATGCTCTGCAAGACAGCATCATCTGCCACATCCCCTGCATAACTAAACCCTTCTAGTACCTGTTCTCTAATCTCTCTTAAACACACCTATAACACCTGCTTCTTATACATTGATTTTAACTGTCCTAAATTAGAAATCTCTACAATCTTATTTAACATTTCCTCTCTTCCCTGAAACTTAATTAATTCCTTCATGTTTTCAATTCTCTCATCACCTTCCCGTTTATACAAACAGGGAACTACCCATATATCACATGCTTCAAGTAATGTTAGCATCGTTTGATTGAGAAAACCAATATCAAAAACATATAAGGAGTTCTCATTTCTTGTCTTTAATGCTTGCAACAAGAAACGAATATCCTTTTCTTTCAGGTTCCACAATTCTGTATGATACAGAGAACCTTGCATGCAATGTACTTCTTCCTCTACTACAAAACACTCCCTCCATTCCTCCTCAGAAACGTGAATCTGTTCATGTATGTTATAAAAAAAATCAGCATTTCTACTTCCTGCTTTTAAAGAAATTAACCCAAAATCAAAATAGTATGCTTGTCCACCACCTTTTGCTATATAAGAAGCAATCTCTCTCGAAATCGTTGTCTTTCCGCAACCTCCTACTGGTGAGTAAACACCAATCACCCTTGTCTTACTGATTGATTTCTTTTCATCTTCCACAATATTCGTAACATTCAGAATATGTTCTATTAACTTATCAACTGACTGATATCGGTTCAAATAATTCCCACCTGTCTCATGTTCTGATAAGTATAAAACCTGCTTTACTTTTTGTCCTAATTCCAATCCTGCCAATGCCTCATCCAAAAGTAATAGGGATATCTCTTCTTGTATATCCTCTAAGCTCTTGTAGTTCGTTACAAGCTTAATATCAAATAAAAAATTTTCCTTATGTATTAAATGAGAAAGCAAGCCATTCCCATACTCTAAGTCTAAATCATAAATAACTAACAGTCTTCTCTTCAACATACACCTCCCCAGACAAGAGAACAATAAGCCCATAGTATTGTCACACAAAATGGAATTGTATATGACTTCTCCATTGCATCATTATTCCGATATGAAATTCTTTTTTTAGTAAGAAAAATGAACTGAACATATTGAAAAAAATACAAGAATCGTTCTTTCATATTACGATGAACAATAAATTTGACAACAGACCATACACTACCATAAAGCAGTGCCAATAGAAAAACTTTAAGACTTATCTTCCATCCGTAAAAACCGCCTAATACCGACATAAGCTTAATATCTCCAGCTCCTATCATTTTTAAAAAGAACAAAATGAATAAAACAAAAACTGGAGCACAAACTCCTATCAACCATATAACAATATTCTTCTGATAAATACACTGGTATATCATGCTGATACAATAGCCAAGAAATATTAAATCATTAGAAACTTTAGAACAGCAAACATCTTGTATTGCTGCAATTAAAAGATACGTAAAAATAAATATGTAGATAAATAAATCCTCCCTGTTATCTTCTCAGTAAGACAAATAGGATACTATTATTTATACATGAATATTTTTCCTTTGTCAACACTTTTTTCTATTTTATAGCTTTTAATACCTCAATAGATATTACAAGAATATACCCTGGAATTCCTAAAAGACCAATGGTTCCAAGGGTTGCAGAATTTACTCCAATACTGCCTGGGATCGAAAAACGCACCATGACTGCACTCGTTATACATAGCGCTAAACCACCAACACATAAACGTGTTGCAAAATTCAAAAACCATTCCATCTTGTTCGCCAGAATGGAAACCAGTAATACTACTCCTGCCAAAATTGGAAGGAAATATATTAAGAGATTCATAAGTGGACCACCTTGAAATTGTTCTGTACAATATATGTATTTTTTTCACTTTTTATTCTGATTTGGAAAGTTTTTGGAATATTTTTACCATTTCATGACTATACTATAAATATAATAATTTGTACCAATTTAAAAACTTGAGAACTAAGTTCTAGAAAGAAGGGAACAATGAGACTAAGAAAGAACCGAATTCCCAAAGAACGGGAGATTCTTAACTATCAGATACAACGAACCCAGTTAGCTTTAGAAACAGCTTATTCTAACTTTGATAATGTAGTAGACCCTGAACTTATTGACAGTTTTATTTATGAAGTGAATGCAATTCAACAGCGTTATCAGTACTTAATTCAACAGCTTAAGGAGCTAGATTCTCAGTTAGAATGCACAAATCCAGCATCAGCCATTTAATGGCTGGTGCTGGATTTATTTTATTCCCTATGTAATGATTATTTTTGAATTTTTCCGCCTATTACGGAATATGTCTTGGACATGAAGTCCTCTGCTGCAGAATATCCCATCTGTTTTTGTCTAAAGTTAAGTGCTGCCGTTTCGAAAATGATAGCTAAATTTCTACCTGGTCGAACAGGTATTACATAATTAGCGATTTTATTGCCCAATATTTCTATATAGTGTTCGTCAAGTCCCAATCTGTCGTATTGAGTTTCCTTATTCCACTCCTCTAGAGTTATGGACATGTCAATTCTCTGAGACTCTAAAATAGCCTGAATACCGAACAAACGCTCAATATTTACGATTCCAACGCCTCGAAGTTCAATAAAATTCTTAATATTGGTTGGTGCCTTTCCAAATAATGTAGCATCACTTGCTCTATGAATTTCCACTGCATCATCTGCAATTAACCTGTGTCCTCTTCGAATAAGCTCCAGTGTTGTCTCACTCTTACCGATTCCACTCTCTCCACGAATAAATACGCCTGTTCCATAAATATCAACCAAGCATCCATGTATCGTAATAACTGGTCCTAATTCTAGAGTAAGATATCTTATTGCCTTACTTACAAAATGAGATGTATCCCACTTTGATGATAATACTGGAATATTAAATTTCTTAGCAAGTTCTAAAAACTTATCATCTGGCTGCAACTCTCTACAAAATACAAAACAAGGTGCACCCTTCTCAAATAATGCCATATAACGTTGTTCTTTTGTCGCTTCATCTAAGCCTTTCAAATATGTCACTTCTGCATTTCCCAGAATCTGAACTCGCTGAGTATCATAATAATCTAAGAAACCACTGAGCTGTAAACCTGCTCTATTAATATCATCACTATAAATTCTTACATTCTCAATATCATCTGATCCAGATAATACTTCAAGTTTTAATTCTCTTATAAAACTCCCCAAAAGAGTATAGTTTTCCATATTAGCATCCATTAACTATTCATATCCTCCTCATCATAAATAACCTAGTAAATAAATCTAGATCTTAGTAATTAGTGTATCTTAATTTGGAATGCTTGTCAAACCTCTATGCCCCTTTTTAAGAGGAATAAAGGCATTTCTATAAAACAAAATAAAGCTACAAAACATGGCAATTATCTCACCATGTCGTGTAGCCTCCTTTTACATAAATTAAGCTCTAAATCCCCTGTTTTTATCATCTGAAGCAAGTGACATTTCATTTACATCATCGCGCCCATAAGTCAATCCAGCATACACCTTCTGCGTATTCTGCATCAGTGGTGCCGAATTATCCTGCTTACTTACCTCACGAAAACTAGATAGCAAACTTTCTAACATACCTTGAACCCTTGGAAGCATTTCGCAAGACTTTTTAAGCTTTGCTTCAATCAATTGCTTATTCATAAAAATATACAATGACATTAAATTATAAGAGATTTTATGCTCAAAGTCCAAACTGACCATTAACTCTTTTAGAAAAGCCTGTGCCTGATCTAAGTCATTAGAAAACTCTTTTTGATTTCCGAAAGATATCTGTGCATTTTTTATATGCTCAATGATAATTTCGTAGGTGATTACAATCAATTCCGTGCGATTTGCCTGAGCAATTCTCTTACTATATGCCTGCATGCTTTCTTTCTTCATATTTTCACTACCTTATCTTCTCTATCTAAAACAACTAGAAACGCCAGTTACAGACTCTTATTAGGACTGTAGCAGTGATAATACAGTCTGAGGCTGTTCATTTGCCTGAGCCAACATAGAAGTGGATGCCTGTACTAATACCTGCAACTGTGTATATTTTGTCATCTCTTCTGCCATGTCTACATCTTCAATACGAGACAATGCTTCATCTAAGTTTAAAGAAGATGTATCAAGGTTAGATATGGAACTTTCTAAACGATTCTGATATGCACCTAATTTTGCACGTACTTCGGATACTCTGTTTACAGCACTATCTACTTTTGTTATGGCTTTCTGTGCACCTTTATCTGATAAAACATTAACCGAGTCAACACCTAGCGTCTTTGTTGATACTTCTGGGATAATTACATCAACTGTCTGATATTCATTGGCACCAACTTGTAATACCATTGGACCTGCATCAAATACAGTTATAACCGTATCCTTTTCTGCTAATGTCGCTGCTGGATCTGCATCCTTAGCTTCCTTCATTTCTTTCGCTGCAGTCTCCAAGTCAATTTTCATCTCAAATCCATTGTAATCTGTGATAGTAGCTGTTGTATTGGAGTAAGATATTGTTGACGTTTTCTTAAATCCTTCTCCTGTCTCAATTACTGGATCAGCCCCTTTTTCTTTTACATCGGCATTAATACCTAGAACTGCTGCTAATGCAGTGTTAGAACACTGAATATTAAGTTCCTGGTCAGATCCATATCCTTTCGTAAGGAAACGATATGCGGTTCCCTTATCCGCCAAGTCTGCATTTTTGTCGGTTGCCTCCATTACAACATCAACACGAGAACACAGGTTTCTTAACTTCTCGACTACTTCTTCTCTTGAATCGCCTTCATTTATTGTAATGGATTCATTATTAATAGTAATCGTTCCTGCTTCTGCTGCAGATACTCTTTTCCCCGTTCCTGTAAAGTCAGTACCTGCACTACCTTCGTATCTTGCCTGTTCTGGATAGTTTGTTAACTTAATTTCATACTTTCCACTCGCTACTGTCTCATTTGCTGAGATAACCTTGATTGAAGGGTTAACAGAATGAGACTTTCTATCTAAACTTCCATCTAACAATTTTTTTGTATTAAATTCAGTATCTGTAGAGATTCTATCAATTTCCTGACCTAACTGATCGATTTCATCTTGAATAGACTTTCTATCATCTACTGTTAATGTTCCATTGGCTGCCTGTACAGATAGTTCTCTCATTCTCTGTAACATATTCTGCACTTCTGTTAACGCACCTTCTGCTGTCTGAATGACAGAAATACCATCTGATGCATTTCTAGACGCTTGATTAAGACCAGCAATCTGCGTTTTCATCTTTCTTGAAATCGCCATTCCTGCAGAATCATCTGCTGCCTTATTAATTTTATAACCCGAAGATAATCTCTCAAGGCTCTTATTCATTCTCGTAGTATTTGTTTTTAACTGGCTATTCGTTCTTAAAGCCGGCATATTGTGATTAATAAACATAGTTAACCTTCCCTTCTTTCAATGGTTGATACCGTTCCAATAAAGACTTTTGCTGCCTGCAGCAACTGTTTGGTACTTACGGCTTCTTCTCCTGCTGCCGGCTCACTGCTTTGTCTTTTACTTGAAAATATACTATAATCTACTTGTTTTACATTAAATCCTAATGCTTCAAATCCTTTTGTCATAGCATCTTTCTCGGACCTTATCAATTCCAATCCAGGCTGGTTATCAGTCGTTATAAATCCTTTTATCTCACCATCTTTTACCGTTAATTGTGCCTGAACCTTTCCTAGCAACGAAGATTCATAGGAGACTTCTACTTTTCCTCCCATTGCATCTTTGTGCTGCACTGTAACATTTACATTACCAACTTGCTCTCCAATGACCATTGGAATATTGTAGTTCTCTTGTTTGCTTAATGAACCAGTTAATTGCAAGCTGCTGCCTACTAATTTTAAAAGTGAAACATCAACATGTGTGTTTGCATCATTTTCTTTTTCACTTTCTACTCTATCTTGAACCTTGTCAGCAAAATCAGAAAAAGCTTCTCCAAATGAATCTTTACCCATTTGTTCTACTAGCTCTTCTGCCTCACTAGCAAATGTTTCACGATCTTTACTATCCATCTTTTTGAAAATACCATTCCAGCTGCCATGATTCAAAACTTGTTCTGCTGCCATCATGGTTTCCATTGTAACTTCTTGATTATTGGCTTCTAGAAATGCGATGCACTCTTCTGGATTTTTCACTGCATCCATAAACTGCTGCTGTCTCGCCTGCACATATTCAAGATGTTTTTCGTCCTGAGAATTCTCTACCACATCACTAAGCTTTTCTAAGGAAATGCTTCCATCTTCTAAATGCTGTGGCTCTACTTTATCTAAGATAGATCTGCTTAATCTGCGATAGTAACTTATCTGTTCATTGATTGTTTCGCCTTTTTGATTGACCTGTTCCAATGCTCCAAAGTCATCATCTACAGATGCATCTACGCCACCAGATTTTGTTGTTCTTACTGCAGTTAACAGATTGTCCAAGGTCAATTCTTTTCCAGCCTTAATAACCGAACCTATTGCAGCACCATCTGACTTCTCAATCTGAGTAAGCATTCGGTAAATACCAACATAGGCCTTACGTTCTTCTGGTGTTATAGAATCGGATTTGTCTAGTTTCCATAAAAACTCGCTGTACTTTTCATCTTCGGAAACTCCAATTTCCTTCTGTATATCCTCGATTGCCTTATTCACATCCTCAATCGGTGTATCCAATGGATTCTGTCCAGAACGAATCATTTCCATTGTTATTGCTGGTTTTAATCCATTCATTAAATCTTGTACCTGTCTGTCATAATACTTCATCTCTTGAATGGATTCCTGGGTAATCGCAATACTGTTATAGCCTAAAATCTTAACTGCACGTACATTTGCCTCTGTTGGTTCAAGTCCCATATCATCTAATATATCTGAAATATTTTGAAATGCCTTTTTAATAGAATCCCCTAAGTCCTTACGAACTTCGGTTCCTAATGTTTCATATGCTTCTCCCGCTTTTTCAAGCTGGCTCTTTAACTCCTTGCCAGTCTCTACTAAGGAATCTAATGTTTCCTCTGTACGGGTTGCAAATGTTTTTCCTAGAAGTGTTTCTGGCATAGATGCTAACGCATTCACTTTATCAGTGATTTGCTTCATCTGTTCTACTTGATCATCTGATGCATCTATGCCCGCTTCTGCAAATAAACTTCGAAAATATGAGTTTTCAATTTCTTTCAACCCATCGATAATGTCTGAAATGTGTTCCATATCAATCTGAACGCCCATTTCCTCAAGCTGTGCACTTACTTCTGTTGTCATCTTAAGGCGAACTTCCTCTAACTGTCTATGGAATGTAATATCTTCTATCTCTAAATTGTGATCGGAAAGCTGTTTCTCTACTTCCCTAAGAAAACTTTCTAAATCAACGTTTGAATTATCTGACTTGAAAAATCTCAAATCAGCATTTTCCGGATTAACGCCTGTTTCATATTGCTTTACTATCTCACCTGCTACTTGAGTTATATCAAACTGTTCCTTAATATCCTGTAACTCTAATAGACTTTTTATACTCTCTTCTGTAATAGGCAAATCCTTATCGAATAACCACTTACAGCTTTCCATGACATCTTCATTGGCTTCTAATCCTGCTGCCTCTACAACCTCTGCAACTTGATCTTTTAACTTTAACCAGTCCTCATCATTTGCACTCTGAGAATCTTGATTCGAAACATCATAAGCCACATTTACTGCCTCATATGCATCTATGTTATTGACACCAGACACTACTGTCATGCCTTTGCCGATATGTTCTGCCTGAAAAAAATTGAATACGGTAGGCTCTAATTCGTTAGAAATCATGTAAGCCATAGCTTCATCTGATATAGTATCCACTGAAGCAGCCATATTAAGTGCTTGTGCAATTTTGGCAATGTTCTCTTCTGTTACTGGAAGGTTCGCATTCTCCAAGGCTGCTGCTACTTGGCTGCTTGCCACTCCATTCATTGCTGCGTGAATTACTGCCTTTTCAATATCTTCAGCTCTTTGTTCACGTTTCTGTGCATTGCTTTCCATACAATCCTCTTTGAACTGCTTCTGCTTCTTAATACGATCCAATGTCCTGTCTAAACGTTCCATATTATATTTTTCTAAGGACATTCCCTCGTCTTCAATATCCTTCGTATCATCTTCTGTCATTCTGTTGTTTATATCATTAAAGCATTCTACTGTCTTCTTACTTTTTACGTCCTGCTTTGCAGCTCTATTGCCTTCTGCTTCGGGAGTCTTTCCATAGGTATTGCATGAACTTGCTATTGCGTTCTGAATACTGCTTTGCCCCACAGTTATGTGAGAACTTTTTGCCGTCTCTCCAATTCCAGAGGACTTGTTTGAAACTTTATTCGATTTTTCCGAACCCTGGTTATACAAACCAATCTGATTAATATTCATAAACTTCACACTTTCCTCTTTAATTACTTACAGTGTATTTCGACTTTTTAAGAGGAAAACTTAACTTTATTTAACGGCAAATTTCACTGCTGTCAAGAAGGATCGTAAATGGTCCATCATTTAATAATGACACTTTCATGTCTGCCCCAAACTCACCAGACTCTACTTTTCCAAACTCTTTTATGGCTAAACTCTTAAAATATTCATATAATTCATTTGCTAGATCTGGCTTGCCTGCATTGATAAAACTTGGACGATTACCTTTTTTACAATCTGCATACAGTGTAAATTGGGAAACGATTAGTAGCTCCCCACCTACATCTTTTAAACTCAGATTGGATTTTCCATTCTCATCTGGAAAAATACGAAGTTTTACCATCTTATCAAAGAGTTTATCTGCCATTTCCTTTGTATCACCATCTGCAACACCAAACAATACTAAATATCCTTTTCCAATTTGACCTATACATGCACCATCTACATCTACTCTTGCTTCTGTTACTCTTTGAATGAATACTCTCATAACTACTCTCCTAATTTTAACTGATGAATTTCTACATTTGAAAATACAGGATAAGGTGTTTCAAACTTATATCCAAGTTTCTCTGCTACTTTAGCTGATATTAGGTTCGCTGCTTCCCAGCTTGGATATAATCCCTTTTCCAAACATGCTAACACCATTTTGGCCCCAAGAACCGTAGCAAAACCTTTTTTTCTGTAATCTTCTTTTGTGTCTATTTCGATCTCTATTCCTTTATCATAATAAGAATAAGTAGAAACACCTGCTACATGAGTGTCACCGCTTGTAATAACAAACCCTACTCCATGTTCTAAATATTCCTCCTTAGAAGAAAAGTTAGAACATAAATCAGCACTCCATTCTTCCCTAAGCACTCGATCATACCACTTTTCATTAATTGGTTCTATCATAAACTCACTTGGTAATGCATCTACGTAACCTTGTAGTAATTTCCTATCAAATGAATCTTTCTTGGCGCTTAATCTATATCTCTCTGACTCATAAAACATAGAACTTTCTCTGAAAAACTTTATCCATTCTTCGGATTCTCCCACAAAAAGACTCCATGTTTTATTGCTAGAATCTAGTATCTCCATTAATTGTTCTTCTACACCATCTCCTACTGGCTCTCCCGCCAAAATGCAAAAATCACCAAATAGTGTAATTGCTGTTCTTGGTTGCTCTATATTATCTACCCAAGCACTTCCACCAATGCCCTGTATAACCGTATAGCTAGTTGTATCGTGAAATGCAGATGTGAATGCCTCCATAAGATGAAGTTGGTTTTTCTTTAATTGAATCATATTATTTATATTCGTACAGAACCGTATCATTGGATTACCGCCCCATACTTTCTCCTTTCCTAATATATAAATGCTTATTCTTCTATTACCTAAAAAAAGAATGGTCCTAAGCTACACTCAACAAGTAGTGTACGGATAAGAACCATCCTTTTTTTTGATAGTTTTTGCCCTCTCAATCCCCATTAAAACGAACAAAATACTTTAACTCGAGCAAATATAGTATACTACCATTTGTATAATATGTCAATATATTGTGGGGAATCGTAATGTTTTTTGTGAATTTTTTCGTTATCTAAACTTATGGGCAAATGGACATTATCTTCTTGTTCCTTTCTTCTTACTCTTTCGTAACCCGAATTTAAAAATCATAACAGAAAGTGGTGGCAGTGTTAATTCAAGGGAACATGGCTGTCCAGACCATGGAACCTTTTTAGCCTTAATAGGATTCAAATTGACTTTTCCTGTTCCACCAAACTCAATTGCATCAGAGTTCACTATTTCAGTATAAGCTGTTAAACAAGGAACACCAACTCTATATTTTTCACGTACAATTGGCGTAAAGTTACATACTACAAGCAACTGATCCTGACTTTTTCTGCCCTTTCTCATAAAGGAAATAACACTATTTTCACAGTCTGAACCGTCTATCCATTGAAAGCCCATGTCGGAATAATCATTACAGTAAAATGCTGGATACTGTTGATAGACTTCATTTAGCTTCTTTACGTAAGACTGTAACTTGCGGTTACTTTCATTTTGAAGTTCATACCAATCTAGTTCTCTTTTCTCACTCCACTCTCTTGACTGAGCGAATTCTTGTCCCATGAACAATAATTTTTTACCTGGGTGTGCATACATCAATCCATACGCTGCACGAAGATTTGCAAATTTTTCTTCGCTATCCCCTGGCATCTTATTAATCATGGAACTTTTACCATGGACTACTTCGTCATGGGATAATACCTCAATAAAGTTCTCACTTCTTGCATATGCAAAACTGAACGTCAACATATTATGATTAAATTTTCGGAAGTAAGGATCTAACTTCATATACTCTAAGAAATCGTTCATCCATCCCATATTCCATTTGAACAAGAAACCTAATCCTTGCATACCTGCTGGTGCTGTAACTCCTGCCCAGGCTGTTGACTCTTCTGCAATCATAAGAGTACTTGGATATTTTTCTTCTATAATACGATTTAAATGCTGCATAAACCTAATTGCCTCGGTATTTTCATTACCACCATTTTCATTCGGAAGCCATTCTCCATCTTCTTTTCCATAATCCAGGTAAAGCATGGATGCAACGGCATCTACTCGAAGACCATCTACGTGGAACTTCTTTACCCAAAATATTGCATTTGCTAATAAGAAATTCTCAACTTCTTTCTTACCATAGTTAAATATGTAAGTTCCCCAGTGCGGATGTTCTCCTCTCCTCTTATCTGGATGTTCATATAATGGCTGCCCATCAAATCTGCCCAAGCCATGGGCATCTTTTGGAAAATGTGCTGGTACCCAGTCTAAAATGACCGAAATTCCTTTCTGATGCATATAGTCCACAAAGTACATGAAATCCTGTGGTGTACCATATCTGGATGTTGGTGCATAATATCCAACTACCTGATACCCCCATGAACCGTCAAATGGATGCTCTGCAATTCCCATAAGCTCAACATGTGTATATTTCATTTCAACTAGATAATCTGCAAGACTATGGGCTAACTCTCGATAGTTATAAAATCCATCTTCTGTTCCATCATTATGTTTTTTCCATGAACCAGGATGAACTTCGTAAATACTCATAGGTGCTTCCATTCTATCTTTTCTAGTAAGTGATGCTTTCTTCTTTTCCCATGCGGCATCACCCCAGCGATAAGTCGTAAGATCGGCAACTCTTGAAGCATTTTTCGGTCTAACTTCAGCGTAATTTCCATATGGATCACACTTAAATAATTCTTCTCCTTCTCTTGTACGAATAAAGTATTTATAGATAGCACCTTCTTTTACGCCAGGTATAAATATTTCATAAATCCCTGATACATCTAGAATACGCATCTGATGAAGACGACTGTCCCACATGTTAAAGTCACCAATTACACTGACACTGCGTGCATTCGGTGCCCATACTGCAAAATAGGTTCCCTCTACGCCATTATATGTCATAGGATGAGCGCCTAGTTTTTCGTAGATTTCATAGTGATTTCCTTCCCCAAAAAGATATCGATCCATATCTCCGATATATGGTTCAAAACTATATGGATCTGCTGTTATGACAACATCGTTATCTCCATATCTGATTGCTAACGTATATGTATCAAAGGAGATATTTTCAAAGTATTTTCCGAATAATCCTCTATCATCTATTCTTTCTAATTCTTCACGAAAACCAGTTTCCTCATTAATTACTTCTACCGACCACGCCTGTGGACGATAGACTAAAAGCCCCTTACCATCTCCCATATCGTGCATTCCAAGAAGCTTGTGTGGACAATTGTTCACTCCTTCCATCAGCTCTTGATACTGCGCCTCGTTCATCCAATTTCTTAGAACCTCCTGCATTAGTTTACCTCCCTAAATTTCATCATCCTTTAACGTGAAATACTCGTCCACTGTTTTTCTCTAATGTAACCTGGATTGTTCCATTCTGTATTGTAACCTTCTCCCCTGAGAATATATCCTCTGCCTCCGTTGCTTGCATATGCGTTGGAACATTTACGTAAGCTGGCTGCTCATCGTTATTTACTACCGTAATAATTGCCTCGTTCTCTAACATTCTGCCAAATGCATACTGGCGGTTTGTCAGCATAAGTTCCTCGTAACGTCCTATTGCTAATACTTCGCTCTCCTGTCTTAATTCTCCTAACTGTGTAATTTCTTTTATTAACTTATCTGACTGATGTTCTGCTTTTAACTTATCCAAATCCAGTGCTGGTCTAAGACCGTCATCGCTTCCGTTTACCTTTACACCTTCTACAGCGAACTCTGAACCGTAATAGATGGATGGTATACCTGGCAATGTGTATAACAAGTAATAAATCGGTACTAGATTATCTTTATTATTTACCTTAGAAGCAATTCTATCTACATCATGATTATCTAGGAAACTATATAACTTAAACAAATTTCCATTTACTTGATTATAAACATATTTTACATTATGTGCAATTTCAAAATAATTATGATCATTATGTCCGGAGAACAATGCCTTATGAAGCTGATAGTTTGTGACAGAATGTAGCACATCATCATTTACCCATCTTCCGTAATCTCCATGAATTACTTCTCCCATAAGCCAGAATTGTTCTTTCACTTCATTTGCCACACGACGCATTGCTTTCATGTATTCAAAGTCCAATACATCCGCCGCATCCAAACGAATTCCATCAATGTCAAACTCCTGAACCCAAAATCTGATAACATTGCAAATATAATCTATAACCGCTGGATTTCTCTGATTTAACTTCACAAGAAGATTATACCCTCCCCAGTTTTCATAAGAAAATCCATCATTGTATTCGTTGTTGCCTCCAAAGTTTACATTGCAGTACCAGTCACGATACTGAGACTGTTCTCTCTTTTCCTTAATATCTTTGAACGCAAAAAATTCTCTTCCTGTATGATTAAATACTCCGTCTAGAACTACTCTAATACCTTCAGAATGACAAGTATCTACGAACTTTCTTAAGGTTTTGTTGGTTCCAAGTCTCCTATCAACCGTCTTGTAATCTGTAGTCTCATATCCATGTCCAACTGATTCAAACACTGGACCTAGATAGATCGCATTACAACCAATCTCTTTAATATGTGAAATCCATGGTAACAGTTTATTCAAACGTTCTGTTACTTCCTGTCCTTCGTTAAGCTTTGGTGCATCACACAATCCTAATGGATAGATATGATAAAAAGCTGCATTTTCATACCAAGGCAGATTAGGATTTCCCTTTTTCAGAACAGGTATAGGTCCCTTTGCCACTTCTTCGCATACTGTCTCGCAC
>CALFNR010000210.1:0-71074 GCA_937903005.1 uncultured Lachnoclostridium sp.
TGACCAACCTACTAAAAACAATATTTTTTATTACTTGACATAGTTAGTCTATAAGTTAAAAAGAACCCCTGAATCGCTTCAAGGGTTCTATCATCACTAAAATCTATTCCGCTCTTTCCATTGCTTCTTTATATTGTTCTGTATCTGCAAAAATATCATGCTTCCAATGACTGGTTTTCTGAGCTTTTACACGTTTTAAGATAAAGGCAAATGCTGCTACATTAATTAAAAGGGATATAAGCAATAATGCAAGACCACAATACCGATACTTAATTGTCTTTGCAAAATACAAATGGTGTCAGTTTTATCTCTTCAAATGTATCCTTTTGATAATGTGGACTTAGCGGAAAACATGCCAACTCATCTACTGTCTCTATAGTAAGGGCAGGTAAACAGAATTCTTCCGAGTAATAATGCACAGTATTTCCTCCAGAGTCATTTTCCTCAATTTCCTGTTGTGGTGGAACCAGTTCATAATTTGTTAGTGTATTTAACAGGCAGGCATAACGAAACTGTGCATGATTATAATCCTCTGGCATATTATTTCTATAATAGTATATTTGCTTTCCTCTTGAGTGGTAATCAATATACCCTATGGAGGAAACATTTTGAAATAGTTCCATAAGCGCTACTGTTTCAGGTTCACTGGCTGGGGCATCATTCAAATCTTTCTTCTTCCAGCTAAGACATGGAAAATTACGATTAATATCTATTGCCCGCCCATTGTATTTCCAGAGATAATATGGGATATGCTTCAGTTCGCATATTCTTCTGTTCTTCGCAGATTTTATACAGTCAAAACCTTGAATGGCAATACAATAGCCATCTGGATTTAAAACAGGAACGATATAAAGGGATACGCGATCTAAAGAATTCCGAAACTCTTCACAGTAATACTCTGCCATACACAATAACACCATTGGATTTATCGCTTCTCTACCATGAACACCGCCAGTTACTATCACATTTTCTTTCCCTTTCCCCACTTTTACAAGAAAAATTTCTCTACCGTCAAGACTGTGTCCGATGGTTTCGTATTGTACCAGACCATTATAGTGACTAGACAGATACTTTGCGTATGCTACTAAATCCTCATAATAAAACAGTTGATCCCAATTTACATTTTCCATAAATACACCGAATGCTTTTTGTATATTTTATGATGGTTAAAGTCACATTATAACCGCAACTGAATGTGAAACAAAGTGCGATAAAAAGGCTGACAAAATATTCTGTCAGCCTTCTATTCTTCTCTCTTCGGTTAATATGATATCCACTGGCTCGTCACATTCTTCCATCTCCAAATGTTCCATTACCTGAAAATCAAATCCTACTGCCACTTTTATATAATTGTTTGTTTGGTTTTGATTCAGATACCGGTCATAAAAACCACCGCCATAACCTACCCGATTACCTTTTTCGTCAAAAGCCAGGCCAGGTAAAATCATAAGCACTCTATCCTCTTTTGCAACGGTTGTTCCTGTCGGTTCCTCAATTCCCTGATAGCCGCTTGCCAGTTCATCCAAAGAATTCAGATAGATAAACTCCATCTCTTTCCCTATCACCTTTGGAACCGCAACTTTTTTTCCCTTAGCCAATGCATAGCTAATAAGTGGTTTCGTCATAACTTCCTGATTGTAAGAAACGTAACAATACAAAGTCTCTGCATGTAAAAAACAAGGTTCCTTCAACAGTCTTTCTAAAATTCTGCTGCTTTTCGCTTCAATTTCATCTACTGTCATCTGCTTCTTTTTGTTACGAACAAATTCCCTTGCTGCCTTTTTATCCATCTGAATCTCCCCTTAAAGAACAACTAGTTTTTCTTATTCTTTCTTCTATTCTCTTCTGCCACTTTCGCTAACTCTGTTACTGTTCCATCTGGATTCAGGATAGACATGTTATCTAATTGTGCACGCATGTTATTGCGCACAGATTGAATATATTCCTGACGGAGCTTTGCCTGTTCTTCCTTCTCTGCTGGTGTTAGTCCAACGTTTTGTGACTTTCTATATAATTCATTAATTCTGCCGATTTTTGTTTCGTTCATTCCAAATACTCCTTAATCGCTATATTGTTCTGTCTTTAAATAATCCATTAATTTAAATTGTTCATCTTTATGAGCTTTAAATAGGGTTCCTATATTTTCTCCCTGTATGATTCTGCTAATTGCCTGAATATCATCGCCGTTGGCAATTACCATGTCAGCACCGGAATCTGTAGCAATTTTCGCTGCAGAAATTTTCGTTGCCATTCCACCTGTTCCTACATCACTAGCAGAACCTTTTCCCATTTCTTCTAAATCTTTTGTGATACGTTCCACATAATCAATAAACTTTGCATCGGGATTCTTATGCGGATCGTCTGTATATAACCCATCTATATCTGACATTAGAATAAGCAGATCTGCTCCAATTAATGCAGCTACAATGGCAGACAAGGTATCATTGTCTCCGATTTTCACCTCGTCAGTAGATACGGTATCATTTTCATTTACAATGGGAATGACTCCCATGGATAGTAATTCGCGAAATGTATTCTGGGCATTCTTCCTGCTTACTTCATTAATCATGGTATATTTTGTCATGAGAACCTGGGCTGTCAACTGATTATATTCACTAAATAATTTCTGATAAACCATCATTAGCTTTGCCTGGCCCACTGCCGCACAAGCCTGTTTTTCTTCTACTTCGGTAGGTCTCTTTTTCATACCAACAGCCTGTCTTCCTACAGCTATGGCACCGGAAGATACAACCACAACTTCTTTTCCCTGATTCTGAAGATCAGCTAATACACGAACCAGCTTCTCCATTTTAATCAGATTTAAATTATTCGTTTCTTCATGGGTAATCGTAGAAGACCCAATCTTAACAACGATTCTCTTTTTATCTTTTAGTAGTTCCCTCTTCATATTTTTTCATCCTTCCCTTGCTGGGTAAACTCTCACTCATCTTAGATACAAAACTGATTTAATATTGCTTCGTGTATCTTAATTCCATCCATTGCCGCTGAAGTGATTCCACCTGCGTATCCAGCACCTTCTCCACATGGGAAAATACCCTGTATATTACTTTCTAACGCTTCATTTCGAACGATGCGGACTGGTGATGATGTTCTTGTTTCTACTCCTGAAATAATCGCATCTTTATCATCATAGCCTTTGATTTTCTTATCAAACGCTGTCATTCCCTCAATAATTGTTTCACTAACATAGTCAGGTAAGCACTCACGTACATTGGCAAATGCGGTTTCTCCTTTCATGCATGGTTTTACCATTTTAAACTCTGTACTGATACGGTTTTCTTTAAAGTCACCATAGAGCTGAACTGGAACTTTACCGTTTCCCGCTTTGTAGGCTGCCTCTTCCCATTTTCTTTGGAATTCCACTCCTGCTAAAACTGAGTCTCCCATAAAATCATCTGGTGTAACGGTTACAATTAAAGCACTATTAGAATTTCTTGCATCACGTTCATAATTGCTCATTCCATTGACAACTAATCTTCCCTCTTCCGAAGAAGAATTGACAACGTAACCACCTGGGCACATACAGAACGAATACACACCTCTTCCGTTTGATGCCTGATGAGTCAGCTTGTAGTCCGCCGTTGGTAATAATGCAAACTCAGAACCATACTGAGAATGATTAATTAAATCCTGCGGATGTTCCACACGTACTCCAATAGCAAAGGCTTTCTTCTGCATGTCCAGTCCTTTTTCATGGAGCACAGAAAATGTATCTCTTGCACTATGGCCTAAAGCAAGCACTAAGGCTTCACATGGTACGATTTTTTTATCATTAATGACAACACCTGTAACCTTGCCATTCTCAATTAAAATATCTGTCAATTTAGATGAAAAATGTACTTGTCCTCCTAGCGAAGTAATTTCTTCTCTCATATTTTTTACAATGCCCTGTAAGCGATTGGTTCCGATATGAGGTTTATTAAGATACTTAACCTCTTGTGGCGCACCATATTCTGCAAAGGTATCCAGTACCTTTTGAACGCGCCCTGTCGGGTCTTTTACTGCAGTGTTCAATTTTCCATCGGAAAATGTTCCTGCTCCACCTTCACCAAACTGCACATTGCTTTCTGTGTTAAGCTCTCCTGTCTTCCAGAAATGTTCTACGTCTTTCACTCTCTCTTCGACAGCTTTCCCTCGCTCAAACACAATTGGTTTCATGCCCGCTTTGGCAAGTTCTAACGCACAAAACAATCCTGCCGGGCCCATTCCTATTATGACTGGCGGGTGTTTTAGCTTCTTTGTTCCCTTTGGTGTAAACGAATACTGTTTTCGCTCATATACACTGACATTGGAATTCTTTAACTTACGTAGAATCTGATTTTCTTTCTTCACCTTTGCCGCAAGTACGTAAATGTACTTAATATCTTCTTTTTTTCTTGCATCTATTGACTTCTTTACGATATGAAAATCCAGTAAATCTGCTTCTGGAATTCGTAACATCTTAAGAAGTTCTTTTTGAAGCAGCGCTCTTTCGGCTGCATAATCTACTTTTCTTGTTTCCTCTGTGACTGGTAGTTTTCTAACATCCAGTTTCAGTTGGGATATCTTTAACATATTTGCCTCCAAGTATTCATTTGACATTCTTATTTTTTTGCTGCATGTTTGCCTGCCACATAACCGCTTGCCCATGCCCATTGCAAATTATATCCCCCACATATACCATCTACGTCTAATATTTCTCCCGCCAAATACAGATGTTTTACAACTTTCGATTCCATCGTATCTGGGTCCACTTCTCTTGTATCAATCCCACCTGCACAAACCTGTGCATTTTCAAATCCATTGGTTTCTGTAATATGGAATGCCAATGCTTTCATGTATTTACATAAATTCATAAGCTTCTGGTCATCTGCTTTCGCCATTGGCGTATCCGCTTTTATCTCTGCTTGTTTTAACAATACCAGAAGAGCCTTTTTATTGATAAAGCCTTCCAAGGCTTCTTCTGCTGTGTTTTTTCCAAATAATTCTTTCTGGCGAAATACCAGTTCACGAAGCTGTTTTTCTTTCCATGACGGGAAGAAATCCACTTTCACAACAACCTTCTTTTTCTCTAACAATGCCATTCCTGCAAAACGGCAAATCTGGAACACTGGAATCCCACTCACTCCATAATTCGTAAGCTGCAGCTCGCCAGCATCCTTCGTTATATATTCATCCTCTATAAATAAAGATACAGCTGCATCCGTTCTAACACCTGCTAATGCTTTGCAAAACGGTTCTTTTGCCTTCAAACCAGTTAAGGCTGGGCAAAGCTTAGTGGTATGATGTCCTAACGCTTTGGCAAGCAAAAAACCGCTGCCATCAGAACCTTGTGCTGGCGAAGCCTTACCACCTGCTGACAAAATTACCTTCCTTGCTGTTACCGTTTTATCTCCATACTTTATCTCAAAAAGTCCATCTTTCTTTTTAATATGATCAACCCTGCATCCACATTCCATATGAACACCGAGACGTTTTGCTTCATAGTACAAAGCATCTAATATAGTTGCCGCCTGTCCTGAGTATGGATAGAGATAACCATTGCGCTCTTTTACTAATACACCAAGTTTTTCAAAGAACAAGACAGTGTCTATTGCCCCAAACTGCTGTAACGCTTTTTTGGGAAATGATGTCTGACTGCTTCGGTAGCATGCATCCTTTTGTTCTAAATTGGTAAAGTTGCATTTTCCATTACCAGTGGCAAGAATTTTCTTTCCTACTCTGTCTTTCTGTTCAAGAATTAACACTTGCATTCCTTGTCGCTGGCACGTAATCGCTGCCATAAGTCCTGAGGCACCGCCTCCGACGATTACTACTTGATTTTTCATACATTCCATCCGTTCTATCTTTGTCTTTTCTCTTCCCTTATTGTACCCACATATAGAAAAGAATGCAAGTATGGGTTGGGAAAAACAAAGTGTGAGTTTCTCACACCCTCGCGACTTAAGTTCTCTAAAAGGAACTTACACTTTGCCGCGCCGAGCGGGTGTCGCTGTTTTTTAGCGACTGACTTTCTTACCCGTTCGTGTGCATCCAGCCCCGTTTTTAGGGGCTCATTTAACTTATAGGGAAGGACTCGCAGAGGATTTTCCTATAAGTTAAATAGGCAGGGAAGCATCTGATACGATACCTCGTATACGCAAAAAATCCCCAAGCAGCAGTCACAGATAACTCAAACTTTCACTTAACCTGTTTGTGACTGTTACTTGAGGATTGTCCATTTAACTGGTGTAACCATCCAGCAAACTATATAATTCATTTTCATCCTGTATCCATTTTCCATACATTAATTCCCTTTTATCTACTTCAGATAATTCATCTAGATTAATTCCTGTCTCATCCTCATAGATTGTCTTCTTATCACTGTAGTAAACAACAACATTTCCATCCCGAATTATCATGAAATATTTATATAGAATTCCCTCGCTGTTGTAGGTTTTCTTTACAACAACCCGATCGGGTGCAAAGCTGACTAACTGCCAGGATACAAGACCTTTATTATATTCGTCCAGTGACTTATTCTGCACATATACATTAAGCCGATTTATGATCTGGTCCCTTGTCATTCCAACAAAATCATTTGGAATATTCTCCTTCTTTTCTTTTAGTTTGTCCGTTGCTAAGTCATAAATCTGCAACGTATAAGACGCATCTTTAGAAACTGTTGTTTTTGTATTGGCAGATACATCATAAGAACCAGTTCCAGATAATTTTTTTGTAACTCCACTCTGCTCCGTTGCATTACGATTAAATTTGTTTAAGGCATACCGGTAACTGACAAAATAACACGTAGATAACAGTACCGACAAACTAAGAAAAGAAATGGCATATATAGCTGCCTTTTTCATGTTACGAACCCCCATTCCTGTTCTTACTCACTATAATGATAACCATATATACCACTTTTATACATATTCCTGTAAATTTACTCAATACACAACTGTGATAGTCGTTTTTTCGGATAAATCGAAATAAATGTCTTACCAGGATTCATTTTAAGGATTTTACCATCGCTATCATAATATACACGTTCTTTTTTTGCTTCATTTTTTGTCCATGTAATCTTCATTGCCTTGCCGTCTGTAATATAGTATCCCTCCCCAGAGGCATTGGTAATATCCATGGTCTGATAGCCATTCTTGTCAATATCCCATTCATCCACTACCTGAATAATTATGTTTTTAAACATGAGCTGTTTACCAGTTGATTTATCAATATGCTTATCACCAAACTGATACCTTAGGTACTGTCTTTTCTTCTTATCGTAAGTGAAATAAGGAGAAGTATAACTGGAATACCCTAATGTTATCTTATCTGCCTTATCTCCTTTTATCCTCGTTTCTTTCTCATAAAAGGAAAACTTATTCACCTTGTCACGAAGTGTCGTTCGATAACCTGCACTCTTAGTTCCCTTCATGATTCCATTATAACTTGCAAATGCATTATGTGGTGCCTTAATACTGGAGTCTCTATAAAAAACGGTATCTCCAAGTGTAGACAACCCGCTTAAATTATTGACACCTAATTCTTCTATCTTAGCCGTTGCGTACTTAGTCTGACCAAAATGTACATATATTGCATCATACTCATCTGCAAAACTTACAAAATAATGTCTTGCACTCCTTGTAGAACCGATTCGCTTGGAATCAAAATCCTGAAAAATCCCCATCATCCTAGTAATGCCACCTTCTACAACGGCTTCATATAACACAGAAGCCTGAGAAGTGCCACACTGTGGATTGGCGGCTTTGATGTTATTAATCATAATTGCATAAGGTCTTTGTTTTGCAATCTTTTTGTTTATCCACTCACCTGTCAGCCAGCTTCTTACCTGTCCCTTATGCGTATTGACTGGTTTAACAGATGGTGACGGTTCTTCTGGCGTGGCAGTAACCTCTTCCATTGGTACAATCGCATCTTTTTCAGCTGACGTATCCTTTTTGCATCCTGCCATACACAGAACAGCCAGCAAAACTATATAACACAATCTTATTTTTTTCTTCATACCTCTACCTCTATTGTTTTTCTGATTTCTAATCACGAAGAATATTACATCTTTGTAAAACTTCTTCTTGCTTTTTCTCCATCACTATCCTCTCATCATCTTCCATATGATCGTATCCGAACAAGTGCAGCATACTGTGAGCTACCAAGAAACCAAGTTCACGCTCCATACTATGCCCATACGCATTTGCCTGTTCCTCTACTTTCTCTACTGAGATCACAATATCCCCAAGCATCAATTCCCCTGTATCTGGATTAAAATCATAAGAATCTTCAGAAATGATTGAAAAGTCTCCAGGTTCATCGTATTCTAACGTCGGAAAGGATAATACATCTGTAGGACGATCAATATCTCTCGTTTCCAAATTGATCTGATGAATGCTCTCATTATCTGTTAGAACAACATTAAGTTCCGCTTCATAAGGGCATTCTGCGTAATCCAGTGCTTCCTCTATTACTTTGTTAATGATTTCCTCATATGAAATGTTTAATTCCTTATCTGTTTCGTATTCAATATTTACTGTCATTCTTTGTTCCCAAACCTTTCAAGTACAGGATAATTCTTCATATCCTATCCTTATTCGTATTTTGTACATATATCTAGTTAATTATACCAAATGTTCCAAACATTGAAACCACTATTTTCTATTTTTCTTGAAAAGCTTCAATGTAGTACTTCGTAAGAAGTTCCATTTCATTCTCCGAAAGTCCAGACTGTTCAAATAATCCCATCTCCTTACGTTTGTTAAAAATGGATTTTATCAGCCCTTCCATCGTAATCTTAAAGTCTGGTTCTTTGGTTTTCAGATATCGAATGGTGGTAGCAATGCTATCCGTTAACATAACAATCGCTGCCTCTTTGGAAGTCGGCTTATTTCGATGAATGTTATGCTCCTTTACTACCTCCACGACTCTCTGAGAAACGCCATGTTCCTTTAAGATTTCTACACCACTTATAATATAATCATTTCCATTCATTCTGCCGATTTCATGATAACAGCCCCCCGCATAAGCCACATCAGCATTTGCATGAATTTGCTTTGCTGCACCTTCTGAGATTTCACCGACTGAGATACTATGCTCGTAAATAGTTTCAGAAAACTCTTTTAACTGATTCAGTAGTTCTTCTTTCACTCTAGGTTCTTTGCATTCATATGCTTCAAAGCACATACGGATTCCCCATAAACATAAAATCATAACACCAGTACTAATAAGCTCATAAACTGCTTCTGCAGAAAAGTCAAATGCAAAGTCATGTAACAGAATTAAAAATGCTATATTAGTTGTTAGACCAATTATCAAAATTGCCACGGTGTTTTTTAACTTGTCCAGGAATTCTTCGAGCAATAAGATTAGTGTTCCAAATGTGAAGTAACAGATAAATGTATCTACTGAAAGACCATTTATCATGCAATAGGATATGGTTAAAATGATGTGTAACGCGATCGCCATTTCAGACGGAATGATTAGACCCATAATTAAGATGCCAAGCATCCAGAAATTAAGTGTCAGGTAGTTGCCAGAAAGCCAGACGACACCAAATGATGCTGCATATAGACCACTGGTCAAAAGAAACTTCTTGGTAGAAAGGGTCTTTCCCCAACCTAATAATTCGATACATAATGTAAGTACAAATAGAAACTCTATGTTCCAAAATATAATTTTACCAATGTCTGCTTGTGTGACTCCATAAGCTTTGCCTGCTAGAAATGAAATCAAAACAACTAGCAAGCTTGTAATACATACAAACTGTAAGCACGGCGTAAACACCGTGCTTAAGATATTATCTCTTTTCTTCATACTTTCCTCGTTTAGTCCTTTGATTTTTTTTACCTTGATTGCTCTTTGCTTCATATGCGTCATAAGCCTTTACAATCTTTTGTACCAACGGATGTCTTACTACATCCTGGCTTGTTAAATTGGATACTCCAATTTCATCTACCTTTGATAATACTTTTAATGCATGATCAAGCCCTGATACCTGCCCCTGTGGTAAATCCTTTTGTGACAAATCTCCTGTTATGACAACTTTGGAACCAAATCCAATACGTGTCAAAAACATTTTCATCTGGGCTGGTGTCGTATTCTGTGCTTCATCTAGAATGATAAATGCATTATCTAGGGTACGCCCTCTCATATATGCTAATGGTGCTACTTCTATCAAGCCCTTCTCCATGTTCTTTGCATAGCTGTCTGGTCCCATAATCTGATAAAGTGCATCATACAACGGTCTTAAATATGGGTCTACCTTGCTCTGCAAATCACCTGGAAGAAATCCTAGCTTTTCTCCCGCTTCGATTGCTGGACGGGTTAGAATAATACGACTTACTTCATCATTTTTAAATGCTGTAATACCCATTGCCATGGCGAGATAAGTTTTTCCTGTTCCAGCTGGACCTACACCGAATACTATCATTTTATTACGAATCTGATCCACATAACTTTTCTGACCCAAGGTTTTTGGTTTAATCGGTTTTCCTTGAATGGTATTACAGATCAAATCTGAATCAATCTCTACAATTGCAGCTTCTTTATCTTCTACACATAATGACAAGGCATATGCCACATGCTGCTCTGTAATCGTATTTCCTCTCTTACTAAGTTCCACTAATTTTAAAAACACACTTTTTGCTTTTGTCACCTTGGCAGCATCACCAACTACCTTAAGTTCTCCATTTCTAGAGACGATTGTGACATTTAAATTTCTCTCAATCATTTTGATATAGGCATCAAACTGCCCAAATACATTTTTTTCGTGTTCTACTGGAATGTCAAGTATCGTTTCCACTATGCTCATCTGGTTTTTTGATCCTCCACTCAGTTTCATTTATTTTTTTCGTTTCATGTACAGGTTCCAAAACGGTTAAGGTTCCTGAAGAAACGCAATTCTTTTGATCCATTTTAATCTTTACATGATTTTCTTTAATCTGAACACCTTCTTCTTTCAGTTGTTTCACATAAAGACTAAAATATGCATTCTGCTTTGCAACCAGCTCTTCTTTTGAATAGGATGTTGGTTCTTCCTTGTATTCTTTATATGTTTTACTTGTAAATTTCACTGGCAAAACAAAGGTATTGGTCAGTTTCAGATTTTTCTCCGAAGATATTATATCATATTTTTTAGTAGAATGTAATTTTTTCAAAGGATTTTGCAAATTCAGCGTACGGTTTAGCAAAGAAACAGAATACACTTTTTTCTTTCTGCCTGTGTATACGTGCTTTGAATATTGAATCGGCAATTTTTTGCTATACTGATAGGTAGTCTCAAGAAGAACATCGGCATCTGCAGTCACTGCTTCTTTATTAATTACCTCCGCGTTATCCAATATAATGTCTATCACCCCGGACACGATAATGTCACCTTTCTTCACAGCAGTTCCCTTCTTAACCACTGGAGTTCCCTGCCTCGTAATAATACTATACACTACCCCATCATGACTTGCAACTAAGTGACAAGGCGTGGTGGAGGTGTCATATGGCACAGGCATATTGGTTTCGACTATTTTAAGGTTTAACTTGGTTCCTTTTATCTCTGCTGAAACCCATCCGATATCAGGATATTTCTTTCGAATGGAGGCTTCTATATCCTGACAGCTTAACTTTCGTTTCATTACTCCTGGTTCTACTTGTATCTCCTTTAAATATTTAAAAATAATATCTTCTGTATAGGAATGATTTCCTTCCAGTGTAATATCCCAGATGAACAAAGACAATGTATACACAATGGCGGCAAAAAGGCAGATACCTACTAAAAAACCTTTATGTTTAAACATTTTATGTACGAAAAAGGGCATACCAAACCGTTTTACAATTCGAACCTTTGTCTTTGTCTTCTTTGCTATGGGACGAATGCTTAAAAACCCCTTAAGAGTCATATAACACTGGTATCCATCCTCTCCTTTACACATATCCCAAATCAGGATATTACGATTGCGACACAGATTGATAAATCGTTCGGGCGAGTAACCATTCAGCTGTACCAGCAGATAGCCTCGAAACCACTTGAAAAAGCGGATAAGCATGTAACAACCTCCTTAGCAATACTCAATACGATTAATCTTACCTGAAATTCTCATTTCATCATCTGTAAAATAGTCTATATTTAATTTTTTTCCTTCAATATGTATACGGCAGTTTTTTGTCTGGATACGAATGATTTCACCAGTATATTCGATGATGCCTTTGTAGTTTTCAAGGCAGAGCTGATTGCTTCCAGTAACAGTCAGAATAGGTACACTACCTAAAATGTCCGGCGGCAATC
Source organism: uncultured Lachnoclostridium sp. (assembly GCA_937903005.1). Taxonomy (GTDB): domain Bacteria; phylum Bacillota; class Clostridia; order Lachnospirales; family Lachnospiraceae; genus Clostridium_AI. The sequence goes on from CALFNR010000210.1 coordinate 12,266, forward strand.
TAAGATTTTCTGAAAGACTTTCTAAATAGCTTTGCTTCTCCAATTCAATTTGCTGTTTTGATTTATTTTCAAATTTGGAGTAAATGGCTTTTTCTTGTTTTTTCTTGAAACGCTTATGGTTGGATTTGAATTTCTTTTCCATAAAAAAGACCTCACTCTATGAACTGTTACTATCTATTCTATGAATTGTACGAAAAATTTAGCACACGAAAAAAACCCTTTAAATAATAGGGTAAACCTAAAACTATCAGTTGTTGGCTTAGTTATGATTATTTTCTTATTTGTATTTTCTTTTACGAGCTGCTTCAGACTTTTTCTTACGTCTTACGCTTGGTTTTTCATAATGCTCTCTCTTACGGATTTCTTGTTGGATACCTGCTTTAGCACAGTTTCTTTTGAATCTGCGTAGAGCACTATCTAACGTTTCGTTTTCTTTTACGACAACATTTGACATAGTCTCACACCTAACCTCCCTCCAGTTGTGTATTGTGCTTTTACAACTGTTTGGGTAATTTAAATAGCACTATTAAGATTATAACATAAATTTCACATTCGTCAACTATTTTTTATAACTTTTCCGATTTTTTTATGGAAATTATGTTATGAACTGGCATTAAAATCAAATACTTACATATTCTCTTTTTCCAGCACTTACCCATCGTCAGTATCTATCATTAAAATAAATTACTGAAGTTGTCCTTCTAATACTTTCGCAACACTATCAATTGCTTCTTTAATACCATCTGGATTCTTACCACCTGCTTGTGCCATGTTAGGACGGCCGCCACCGCCACCGCCTACACAGGAAGCAATTGTTTTAATAAGGTTACCAGCATGAGCACCTTTCTTCATAGCATCGTCTGTAGCCATAGCTAACAGACTTACTTTGCCATTTAAGGAAGATGCTAATACAACAACACCGCTTCCTAATTTTTCTTTTAACTGGTCACCTAAGTTACGAAGTTCATTCATATCTACATCAGGTACGCTTGTAGCAAGGACTTTCACGCCCTTCACTTCAACAACCTGATCTAAAACATCACCTAACGCTTCTTTTGCAAGTTTGTTTTTCAATTTTGCATTTTCAGCCTGTAACTGTTTGATTTCTTCTAACATTGTTTCAATTTTCTTAGTTAAATTAGCTGGTTCTGCTTTTGCTGCTTTCGCGGCATCGTGTAATTCTTTTTCAATTTCTTCAAAATGAGCGATTACACCATTTCCAGTTAATGCTTCAATTCTTCTTACACCTGCTGCAATACCTGCTTCCGATACAATCTTGAAACTAGAGATAACACCTGTGTTAGCAACATGAGTACCACCACATAATTCAATGCTGAAGTCACCCATTTTAACAACACGTACTACATCGCCGTATTTTTCACCAAATAGCGCCATAGCACCTGTTTTCTTAGCTTCTTCAATTGTCATTTCCTGTGTTACAACCTCAATGTTTTTCGAGATTTGTTCATTTACAATTGCTTCAACTTCTTGAATCTGCTCTTTGGTTAAAGCTTGGAAATGTGTAAAGTCAAAACGCAATCTGTCTTTTGTTACTAAAGAACCTGCCTGTTCCACATGATCACCAAGAACCATACGTAATGCTTTCTGTAATAAGTGAGTTGCACTGTGGTTTTTACATGTGTCCTGTCTGTTTGCTGCATCTACTGTAAGAGTTACGGTTTCTCCTACTTTGAAAGAGCCAGATTTTACAACACCAACGTGTCCAATTTTACCACCTTGTAACTTGATGGTATCTTCTACAACAAATGTGCTGCCATCTTTTTCAATGACACCGACATCGGCTTTCTGACCACCCATTGTTGCATAGAAAGGAGTTTCGTCTACAATGATAGTACCTGTAGCCCCTTCTGTTAATTCATTTACTAATTCATCTTCTGTTGTTAATACAGAAATATTAGAATCATGTGAAAATCTATCATAACCTACGAACTTAGATGTAATTGCAGCATCAATTGACTGATATACTGTAACGTCTGCACCCATATAGTTTGTAGTCTTTCTTGCATTTCTAGCCATTTCTTTTTGTTCTTTCATGGCTTTTTGGAATCCTTCTTCATCTACTTCGAAATTCTTCTCTTCTAAGATTTCTTTTGTTAAATCTAGAGGGAATCCATAAGTATCATATAGTTTGAATGCATCTTGACCGTCTAATACTTTCTTGCCTTCTTTTGTTAATTTAGCTTCTAAATCAGCAAGAATTGCAAGACCCTGGTCAATTGTCTTATTGAATTTATCTTCTTCTTCTGATAAAACAGTGAAGATCATTGCTTTCTTTTCTTCCAATTCTGGATAACCATCTTTAGACATGTTAATTACTGTTTCACTTAACTTAGCAAGGAACTTGCCCTGGATTCCCAGAAGTCTGCCGTGACGGGCAGCACGACGTAATAATCTACGTAAAACATAACCTCTGCCTTCGTTTGATGGCATAATTCCATCAGAAATCATAAAGGTTACAGAACGGATATGGTCTGTAATAAGACGTAAGGAGATGTCTTTTGTCTCATCTTCTTTATATTTGCAGCCTGCCAATTCACAAACTTTATCAAGTAAAGCTTTGATTGTGTCAACAGCGAAGATAGAGTCTACATCCTGCACTACTACTGCAAGTCTTTCAAGTCCCATACCTGTATCGATATTTTTATTCTCTAATTCTGTATAATTGCCTTTCCCATCATTTTCGAACTGAGTAAATACATTGTTCCAAACTTCCATGTAACGGTCACAATCACAGCCTACTGTACAGTCTGGACTTCCACAGCCATATGCTTCTCCACGATCATAGTAAATCTCAGAACATGGACCACAAGGACCTGCGCCATGCTCCCAGAAGTTTTCTTCTTTCCCAAAGCGGAAGATACGATCTTTTGGGATACCCATTTCTTCGTTCCAGATACGGAATGCTTCATCATCTGTTTCATATACAGATGGATATAATCTGTTCGCATCTAGGCCTACTACTTCTGTTAAGAACTCCCAAGACCAGTGGATTGCTTCTGTTTTGAAGTAATCACCAAATGAGAAGTTACCTAACATTTCAAAGAATGTACCATGACGTGCTGTCTTGCCAACATTTTCAATATCGCCTGTACGGATACATTTCTGGCAAGTAGCAACTCGTTTTCTAGGTGGAATTTCCTGACCTGTAAAGTATGGTTTTAATGGTGCCATACCTGCGTTAATTAATAATAAACTGTTATCATTTTGTGGAACTAAGGAAAAACTTTTTAAAACTAAATGACCTTTACTCTCAAAAAAATCTAAATACATTTTACGTAATTCGTTTACACCGTATTTCTTCATGTGAATCCTCCCGGACAATTTCTCTATTTTACTTTATACAGACCTATGCCTGTTCTTTAACATTTTTCTTTTTGCGGTAGTTAATACCTAGTAGCGTACCGGCAAATGCAACTCCTCCAAAGAAAAGAAATTTTAACATAAACCAGCCTGTAGCTGTAAGCAAATATCTATAATTCATAAAAACCTCAGCAACTTTGTCCATAACTGTCATACACATACCTCCTATCTTCGATTTGCCAACTCTTTCGTAATATCATTCCAGTCTACACCACATTCTACCATAAGAACCATCATATGATATAGAAAATCAGAAATTTCATATTTCAATTCTTCTGCCTCAGGATTTTTCGCAGCGATCACAATCTCTGTTGCTTCTTCACCACATTTTTTCAAAATTTTGTCAATGCCTTTGTCAAATAAATAATTCGTATAGAACCTTCTTTTGGATTTTTCTTACGATCTGCTATAATGTCATATTCTTCATTTAAAACCATTAATGGATTGACATTATCAAATTCTTTCTTTACGAGATCTGTAAAGAAACAAGTACGATTACCTGTGTGGCAGGCTGCACCTATTTGGCGAACTTTTGCTAAAATCGTGTCTTTGTCACAATCAAGCTTTAGTTCCATTACATATTGATAATGACCAGAAGTGTCGCCTTTGCACCAAAGCTCATTACGACTTCGGCTCCAGTAAGTCATTTTTCCTGTCTCAACGGTCTTATTATATGCTTCCTCGTTCATATATGCAACCATTAAAACTTCATTGGTCTTATAATCCTGAGCAACAACTGGTATCATTCCATCCTTATTTAGTTTAAACTCCTGAAATGGAATCGCACTTTCAAAAACATTGACTTCCACACCTTCGGCTTTCAAGGAACGTTTTGCTTTCATGATATTCTTATTTTCAAAATGATTCGTAGAAATTCCTACAACCCGATCATAAGAGCAAAGTGTTAGTAAATCATTACGTACTAAACTATCTCTTATTATAACCTGTGTGTCAAGTTTCATGAGCATATTTTTTAATTTTTCTCCAGTATTTACATGTTTTAACAATAGCCCACCTATGCCCATTCTTTCTAAATCGGCTTTTACATCAGATTCATAAAACTCATCTTCTGAAACTTCTAAGAATAATTTATCTTTTCCAAATCGTTTGGAAGCTTCTATGACAGCCTCTTCTGACTTTAAGATTTCCTTTTTCACTACAACTGCACAGGCACCTGTGTAAAGTGCTTTTTTTACATCTTCAAATCTTCCAACATAGCATCCAACTGTAAATGGAATGTCGATTTCTTTTCCAGCTTTTTTGAGGGTAGCTAGAAATTCTTCTCTTGTTTTCTCATCCTTTGCATAATTGTAAATAAAAAGCTCATCGGCTCCATTGAATGCATACAAAGATGCAAGATTTACTACATTGCTTTCTAACTCATTTTCTGCATTTATAAACGGTATCAGTTTCTTATAGTTCATAGACATTTGCTCCTTTATCAAATAATTCTATTGCATAATTCAAATCAATGCGTCGTTCATATAACACTTCATCTAAAATTACTCCAGCCACACCAATCGTATGAAGTGACTCTAATTGTTTAATTGTTGTAATGCCTCCACTTACCATAAAATTCAATCCAGTCTTTTGTACCATATAGGCTAAATACTCAAAATCTGATGTATAGGTGTAAGGTTCATTTAACACATCTTCACATTGAATATTGGTTACTCCATAGGCAATAACCCTCTTTATGGTATCCTGCAGGTCCATATTCGTTAGCTTTTCTCTATGTTGACTGGCTGATAACCCATGATAACTTTTTAGATTTAATGAAATCTTCTCTGTACCAAAACTAGCTACTGCTTCTTTCAAAAAATTCTGATTGTTGTAATCTAATCCAAGTACTACTCGTCTTGCGCCAAGGTTTAACACATTCTCAACTTCTTTTAATGAGTGGATTCCACCATAAATCTCTACTGGAATGGAAATATCATGGATTAAACTCTTAATTGCCTCTTGATTCCTTATATGCCCTGCGACTAGTCCGTCCAAATCACGGATATGTAAGTAAGAAGCGCCTTGTTCCTCCCACATTTTAGCTATCTTTCTAGGAGAATGGGAAATGAGTTCCGAATAATGATTATTCCCCTTCGTTTGCTTCACACAGTGGCCATTCATAATATTGATTTCTGGTACAACTTTCATAGCCTGCCCCCTATAGTGCGCCTTTCGTTGACAAAACCCCTTGGATTCTTTCATCATACTTTGTAGCTTCATCTAACGCTTTTGCAAATGCTTTAAAGGCTGCTTCAACAATGTGATGGTTATTTGCACCATGTATTTGTTTTATGTGAAGATTCATTCCACATCCATAGGAAACTGCATAGAAGAATTCTTTCACTAATTCCGTATCCATAGTACCCAGTCTCTCAACTGTCAAATCCAAATCATATACTAAAAATGGCCTTCCTGACAAATCCAACGCACAAAGAACCAAACTTTCGTCCATTGGCAGTAAAAAAGACCCAAATCTCCTGATACCCGCCTTATCTCCTATCGCTTCCTTAATTGCCTGCCCTAACACAATACCAGTATCCTCTACTGTGTGATGGGAATCCACTTCTAAATCTCCTTTTACTGTAAGATTCATATCAAAAAAGCCATGTCTTACAAAACTATTTAATATATGATCAAAAAAACCAATTCCGGTATCAATATTAGCGATACCGGAACCGTCGATCTTTAACTCAAGTGTAATATCTGTTTCTTTCGTCTTTCTGACTGCTTTTGCATATCTCTCACTCATGTCCAAAATCCTTTCTCACGGAGTATCCGTTCTCGTTCTATTTGCTTATAGAATAGCATTATTCAAAGCGAACAGCAATAGAATTTGCGTGAGCTGTCAGTTTTTCTGACGTTGCAAACTGAACAATATCTTTTTGGATTGGTTCTAGGGCTTCTCTAGAGTATGAAATAATACTAGATTTCTTAATAAAATCATCTACACTTAATGGTGAGAAAAATTTTGCTGTTCCGTTGGTTGGAAGTACATGGTTTGGACCTGCAAAATAATCTCCCAAAGGTTCACTGCTATATTCTCCTAAGAAAATAGCTCCCGCATTACGAATCTTCATCATTAAGTTATATGGATCTTTCGTTACGATTTCTAAGTGTTCAGAAGCGATTTCATTGGCAACTTCCACTGCTTCCTCTAAATCTTTTACTAATAAGATGTATCCATAGGTTTCTAATGATTTTTCTATAATTTCTTTTCTTGAAAGTACCTTTAAGAATCCATCCACTTCATCGGATACTTTCTTAGCAAGTTCTTCGCTTGTTGTAATCAGGATTGCGGATGCCATTTCATCATGCTCTGCCTGAGATAATAAATCGGCTGCCACAAATCTTGGATTAGCTGTCTCATCTGCAATAACAAGAATCTCGCTAGGTCCAGCAATAGAATCAATGCTTACGTGTCCGTAAACTGCCTTTTTTGCAAGTGCAACAAAAATGTTACCTGGACCTACAATTTTATCCACTTTCGGAACAGATTCTGTACCGTAAGCTAACGCTGCAATTGCCTGTGCGCCACCTACTTTATAGATTTCCTGAACACCAGCTTCTTTTGCCGCTACTAAGGTGTTAGGACTTACTTTTCCTTCTGCATTTGGAGGTGTTGTCATAACAATTTTATCTACACCAGCGACTACTGCTGGAACAATGTTCATTAATACTGAGGAAGGATACACTGCCTTTCCACCTGGAACATATACACCAACCTTTTCAAGTGGAGTTACTTTTTGACCAAGCATAGTTCCTTGTGGTGTTGTATCAAACCAGCTATATTGTTTCTGTTTCATGTGGTAGTCTCGGATATTTACCAATGCCTTGCGAATTACTTCCACTAAACTATCATCCACTAATGTATAGGCCTCTTCGATTTCTTCTTCTGTTACACGAATGTTTTTTGCATTAATATCTGCTTTGTCAAATTTTTTCGTATATTCAAAGATTGCTTTGTCTTTATTTTCTTTTACATCAGCTAAGATGTCTTTTACCGTCTCTTCATATTGTCCGTAACTATTAGGACTTCTCTTTAATAAATTTTCAAGAATATTTTCTTTTGCTTCTTTTGTCAATTCAACAATACGCATGTTTTACACCCTTTCTATTGTCCGTCAATTACTCGTTTTAAACCATTTACTAAATCTTTGATTCTATCATGTTCCATTTTCATACTGACTTCATTGACAACCATTCTTGCTGATAATGGACAAACTTCCTCTAATACAACTAGCCCATTTTCTTTTAAGGTAGATCCGGTCTCTACGATATCAACAATCACTTCTGACAGTCCAACGATTGGCGCTAATTCAATGGAACCATTTAATTTAATGATTTCAACTGTCTGATGCTTTTTGTTATAAAAATAATCTTTTGCAATATGCGGATATTTTGTCGCAACACGAATCAGCTCTCCACTATGTAGTAATTTTTCTGCTTCCTTAGGTCCTGCCACGCACATTCTGCATTTTCCAAGTCCCAAATCAAGGACTTCATACATCTTTCTTCCTTCTTCTAATATGGTATCTTTTCCAACTACACCAATATCAGCTGCACCATATTCTACATAAGTTGGTACATCTGTAGCTTTTGCAAGGAAAAACTTTAACTTTAGCTCTTCATTGCAGAAGATTAATTTTCTAGAAGATGGGTCTTTCATTTCTTCACAAGTAATTCCAACCTGCTCTAAGAATCCCATTGTCTGTTTTGCTATACGTCCTTTTGCTAAGGCAAATGTCAAATATCTATCCATAATCTAATCCTTTCTTTTCGTTCACATTTGTTCTATCGAGTCTTCATTTTTCATATAAAGGAGGTGCTGCATACCGATTCGATTTGCATGGGCTTTATAGTCTTCTAATGAAAAGTTAGGGTCCTTATGTGTTAATTGTATTTCTTTGCCTTCCTGACGACAGCTCTTAGCATAATCAATAGCTTTTTTTCTACAGTTGTTTTCGTATAGTACGAGATAAGATTCCTTTGACTCATTGTCCTCATTGTCCTGTTTGTCAATTGCTGTCATAAGCTGATCTACTACAATAGCTAGCCCAATGGCAGGCGCTTCTTTGCCAAACTGTTTCATTAAGTTGTCATAACGTCCGCCTTTTACAATAGGTTCGCCAGTTCCATATGTATATGCTTTAAAAATGATTCCTGTATAATAATTGTATTTACTAATCAGACCTAAATCAAATGTAACATAATCACTAACTCCATAACTTTTCAGGATTGCATACAATTCTTCTAAACGCTCAATCGCTTTGACTGCACAAGGGTTATTAGTCAATGTCTTAGCATGGGAAATGTTTTCGATATCTCCGTACATATCTGTAATTTTTAAAAGCAATTCTTTGATATTTTCAGGAAGTTTCTTCTCTTCCACCAGCTCTTCCACACCAAATACATTCTTCTTCTCGATTAATTCTTTCAATTGTTCGGTTTCATTTTCATCAAACTTTGCTTCTTCTAACAACCCGATTAAAAATTCAGCATGGCCGATTTCAACTTGAAAATCTTCTAACCCTGTATTTTTTAAACATTCAATTGTCAATGCAATCATTTCTGCATCTGCATCCACAGAACCATCGTTAATAAGTTCTGCACCTAACTGCGTCGTCTCTTTTAATTTACCCTGATAGCTTGTAGTATTAATAAATGTACTGCCTTTATAACAAAGACGAAGTGGCAGTTCTTCTTCTTTAAAATACTTTCCAACACATCTTGCTATTGCTGGTGTCATATCAGGTCTTAAAACAAGTGTGTTATTATCACGATCAAAAAATTTATACATTTCTCTGGAAGCAATTGTGCCTCTCTCTTTACTGAATACATCAAAGAATTCAAACATTGGTGTCTGAATGTCGCTAAATCCATAGGAATGAAGTACTTGATGCATCTTTTGTTCAATGGATAGTTTCAGCTGGCATTCTCCGTTGTAAATGTCGCGAACACCTTCTGGGATATGTAATACACTTTGCTCAATTCTATGTTCCGAAAATTTATAGCTCATAGCTACCTCCATTCATGTAGTGCGCCAGTTTTCTTTATCGCATTAAAGTTTTAACGTGGCATTTCGCTACTAATCAAAAATCTAAAAATATTATATTAAAATACCATTATGCTGTCAACCACGAAACCCCACTATCTAGCATAGATGTTTCCTATTTTACCTCACTTTCTTCGTTGTGTCTATATTTCGACACTCTTTACTTTTGTCATAATTCATTGTAATATTAACTCTTGAAATGTAATATTACGAAACGGAGGAACTGCTTATGTTTAAAAAACTAAGATTAGGTACCATTATTACAACGTTTATTTCGCTAGCTGTTTCCCTTGGCATGCTACAATTATTTCTTAATGCCAATCACAACATGACTCTGCAAATGAAAACCTCTGCAATCAACAACATGCAAACATCTCTTAATGCACAAAAACAAATAATCTCTGATTATATTAGCAGCCAAGAAACACTCCTTAATACATATAGCAAAGCCCCTTGTATTATCTCACTGCTAAAAGCCCCTGACAATTCCAGACTCCAGAAAATAGCACAGCAATATACGGAAAGTTTCTTTAAGCAACTCACTGCATGGGAAGATATCTATACAGCCAATTGGAATAGTCTTGTTCTTGCTCACTCTAACATAGACACTGTAGGCATTACCAGTATACAAGGTGAATCTTTAAATGACCTTCAAAGAGCTATCTTCAAAACTAACGGTTTGTATAATGCAGGTGTTATGAAATCTTCCATATCCCAAAAGCTCGTTTTATCCCTGTATTGCCCCGTTTTTGATACAGATGGAAAAACTTTATTAGGGTATGTGGGAGGAAGTCCATTTATAGAAGGTTTACAAAAAGAATTAGCGTCACTGCAAGTACAAGGACTAAAACATGCATCCTGTACTATGATAAATCTCAAAAATGATATGTATATTCTTAATGATGACACGAATTTAATTGCTACCCAAATCAAAGATGATGCTACATTTGCAATCATAAAAAAAATACATAGCAATAGTACAAAAAACGAAGACAGTTTAGAATACACAAAAAGCGGCAAAGGAAAATACCTTGCGTTATACAAATACTTGCCTGAACGTAATTGGGCCGTCATTTTAAGCGATAGTGAAAAGGAAATCTACGCAAATGCTTATACAAGCATGAGGCGACTTGGAATCGTCTGCATCATTAGTTACATTCTTATTGTATGTTTAACTTGGTGCATTGTCCGTTATAGCACAAAACCTTTAAAAACCATTGAACAGGATATTATTCGGTTAAAGAATCTGGATTTAAGTCCTTCCCCTACGAAAGAAAAACACAAACATCCGAATCGCGAAGTAAGCAATATTTACGTAGCAATGGACTCTCTTTCAGCAACATTCCGGCAAATTGTATCAACACTGAATCAATGTTCCACTTCATTAAATGAATCCTCTGACACAATGTCAGGTGCATCGTCTGCTCTAATTGATTGTGTGAATGACAATTCTGCAACAACGGAAGAACTTGCAGCAAGTATTAATGTAACCAATAGTACCATTGACACTGTATGTAATGAAATTAGAAAGCTCCGTGATATTGTAGCCTCAGTCGAATCAAAAGTACAAATAAGCAACGAGCAAAGCCAGGAATTAATTAAAACATCGGAACAGATGAAGACTATGGCAGCCAACTCTCTAAAGTCATCTAATTTGAAAGTTGCAGAGAATAGAAAAAACATTGAAGCATCTATTATTAATTTGCAAGCTTTAACGCATATTAATGATATGGTAACTCAGATTCTTGATATCACAGAACAAACTAACCTTCTTTCCTTAAATGCATCAATTGAAGCTGCAAGGGCTGGCGAAGCTGGACGAGGATTTGCAGTTGTTGCAAATGAGATTGGAAACTTAGCACAGATCTCTTCCAAAACTGCTTCCCAGATTCAGGAAATCTGTAATGAAACAAACGCTAACATTGAAAATATTGAAAACTGTTTCAACGATATTCTTTCCTTTATGGAACAGGACGTTTCATCAAAGTTTAATGATTTTGCTTCGATTGCAGTCGAATCCAATTCTGCTGTTGAGCTGATTCATAGTTTAATCTATGAAATTAATGAACTATCTAAAGCATTTGGACTATCGTTAACAGAAATCAGAACACAAATTGATACGGTACATCAGGCATCCTGTGAAAACGAACACGGTGTGGATGATATTGTAGAAAAAATTGAAAAGACCAATCTCACCGCTGAAACTTTGAATCAAATTGTCAATACAAACCAGAGAAATGCCACATCACTTCGCAAAATCATTGACCAGTTTACAGAATAACATTTTCCTCTAAGCATCAGAAAATCCAGCTAGGATTCTCGTTCCTCGAGATCCTGCTGGATTCCTTCTAAATAGTGTACACACACGCCGTTATAAGTTGATAACTGATATTTTTCATCCAATTCTTCATACCTGAAACTCTTTCTCCCGCCGTCTTTCGCACGGTTCCAAAATTCCATCAAACGTGAGAATTTCAAATAATAAAAGATATCCTTATGAGAATAATAAATCAAGACAAATGACACGCCACCCTGTTCTTCAAACTGTCTCATAAACTCCACCTGGTGTTCATGAATGTTTTGCAAGGGAAACGTATCCTGCGTACATTCTTTCGCATCAAAGCATACAGGAATGCCTTGAACAGCTCCGATGTAGTCAACGGTACTTCTTTGTTCAAAGAATGCCAATGTGATCTGTCTTGTCTGTGGATCAATTCGCATTGGTTTGATTGGAGTCGGTATCTTTTGAATCAATGCCAGTTTATTATCTATATATTTTTGATTGGTTAAGTTAATCAGTTCCTCAAAGGTCTGTCCCCTGAGTCCTCTAGAATTCCATGATGGCATACGTATCCCTCCAATTACTTAAAAATACGTGACACAATGGCTTCAAAATAACTTGGCAGCGGCGCTTTAAACTGCTTTCCAGATAAATTGCCAAGTTCACCTTCTATTTTTGGGAAATTCAACTCATAAGAATGCAGTAAGTGGAATCTTAAATTAAAGTTTCTTTTGAAGTACTTATTTACCTGTACATCTCCATATTTTCCATCGCCAATAACTGGATGCCCTATACTGTTTAAATGAGCGCGAATCTGATGACTTCTGCCCGTTAACAGTTTTACACGTAACAAAGTGTATTCCCCATTGGTTTTCAGTGGCTCATACTGTGTTTTAATATAGTCAGCACCTTCCACTGGCTCCTTGGATATTGTCACCTTATTGTGACTCTTGTCTTTTGTCAAGTAACCTTCGATACAAGTTGATTCTTTGATAACACCTTTTACGATAGTCTGATAGTACTTGTCTATATTTCGTTCTTTTAAAAGTAATCCCATCTGCTGAAGACCTGCCAAAGACTTTCCTGCAATGATAATACCACTTGTATTACGATCAAGACGATTGCACAGTCCTGGATGAAAGCTCATTAAGTCTTCTTTCGTAAGCTGTTTTGTCTTTAATAAATATGCAATCACATACTCTGTTAAGGACTCATCCTCTGGTTTTGCTTTCTGTGATAGCATTCCTGCTGGTTTATTAATAACAAGAATGTTATCATCTTCGTAAATAACATTTAAGTCAACTTCATTTGACACAACGTCAAGTTCGGTAAACTTCTCAATTGTTTCGTCTGATAAAAAGAGCTGAACACGATCGTTGACTTCTAACTTTTCAGAACCATCTGCTTTCTTTTTATTTAACGTAATATTTTTCTTCCTAAGCATCTTATAGATAAAACTTTTGGGTGCTTTATTCATGTATTTTGCAAGCAGCTTGTCGAGACGCTGGCCTGCCTCATTCTTATTTATTTCTATTTCTCTCATGGATTCACCATCCTGTCTATTTTCCCTATTTGACGACTAATGATTCTAGGTAGCCTATGACATGCTCTCTCTCTATTTCAGAAACCTGAACAGGTTTCATAGTTTCAATTGCATGTAGAAAAGCTTTTTCTTCTTTTATCACTTTTACATGATAATCAAAGCCCCAGTTACGCACCCCTTTGGTTAAATAATCACTAATGTATGCAATGTCCTGCTCCTTTTTTCCTGCAAGTGCGATAACATTTCCCTCACACTCTACAAGAAAATCCAGATTCATAATCTTCTTTTCGGAGGTGATAACCAAACCAGTCATTAGTTTTGCCTGTTCTTTGCACTTGGAACATACTTTTTCATATCTTTCCAGTTCCACATCATGAAATGGAAAGATTACAACTAGTTCAGTGAATGCCTTTGCCAAAGGCAAAGCCATTAGGATTGCCAACACTGTACAAATGTTTTTAGAATTCCCTTTATTCACAAGAAGTCCTACTCCATACATAATAAGTCCTGCTGCAATAAATATTGCCATTTTAACAATATAGTTAATCTTCTGTTTCTTTAAGAAACCATACTGCCCCACTTTTGCTTTCATACCGTATCCTCCTGTAGTTTTTCCTCCAATTTATCTACCGTTTGTTTTTTCCCTTATGCACATTGCGAAGTGTTTTCTTCTTTCCTGTGCTTTGTTTTTGGTTAGCATTTCTGCTAACTGACTTGTTTAAAGATTTATTGGCTGACTTGCCTGCTTTCCCTTTTCCTGCTGTATTCTTGCCGCTATTCGCCTTTTCTGCTTTCAATTTTCTTGGTCTTACAAGGCATTTATCATCAAAACCAATTAAATCGGTTCTATGAGCCACACGTAATGCTTCCACAACTAAATCGTAATTTTCAGGATCACGATACTGAATCAAAGCTCTTTGCATTTTCTTCTCATGCTGTTTCTTTGGAACATACACCTTTTTCATCGTTCTCGGGTCATACCCTGTGTAATACATGCAAGTGGAAAGAGTGGATGGGGTCGGATAGAAATCCTGCACCTGCTCTGGCATGTAACCTAAGTCACGAATATATTCTGCTAACTCTACGGCCTCTTTCATAGTCGAGCCAGGATGAGAAGACATTAAATAAGGCACGATAAACTGTTTCTTATCGGTTGTATCATTTACCTTTTTATAACGCTTACGAAAGGCTTCGTAAACACTATTTTCTGGTTTTCCCATTAAGTCTAAAACAGAATCGCTGATGTGCTCTGGTGCAACCCTTAACTGCCCACTAATATGATTTTCACACAGTTCCTTGATAAAGGTATTGTCCTTATCTTCCATCAGATAATCAAAACGAATACCAGAACGGATAAACACTTTTTTCACCTTTGGAATTTTACGTAATTTTCTTAATAAATTCACATAATCCTTATGATCCACTATCAGATTCTTACAAGGAGCTGGCACTAAACATTGTTTCTTAGCACATACACCTTTTGTCTGCTGTTTCATACAGGAAGTATGTCTAAAATTTGCCGTTGGACCACCTACATCATTGATATAGCCTTTAAAGTCCTTATCCTCTGTCATAACCTTAGCTTCATCTATGATAGACTCATGACTTCTAACCTGAATCATACGGCCTTGATGGAACGTTAACGCACAGAAATTACAACCGCCAAAACATCCACGATTGGACGTAATACTGAATTTCAGTTCATTAATGGCAGGAATGCCGCCATCCTTCTCATAGATTGGATGGTATGCTCTCATATAAGGCAGTGCATACACATCATCCATTTCCTGCTCTGTCAGTGGCAATGCTGGCGGATTCTGAATGACATATTCTTTTTCTTTATATGGCTCCACTAAACATTTTGCCGTAAATGGGTCGGTATTCAGATACTGCTCATAAAAGCTTTTGGCATAAACCTCTTTGCTGTTACAGATTTCATCGAAGCTTGGAAGCACAATTGGATTATATACATGTTCGTAATCTTTCGCTTTATATACCGTTCCTTTGATAAAAGTAATGTCCTTGACATCAATTCCAGAATTCAGTGCATCTGCAATTTCCACAATGGAATGTTCTCCCATTCCATAAGAAATTAAATCCGCACCAGAATCTAATAAAATGGAACGTTTTACTTTATCACTCCAGTAATCATAATGTGCTAGACGCCTAAGACTCGCTTCAATTCCTCCAATAATAATCGGAGTCTTTTTATATACTTTACGAATAAAGTTACAATAAACAATAGTCGCTCTATCTGGACGTTTCCCGATGACACCACCTGGTGTATACGCATCTTGATGCCTTCTCTTCTTGGATACAGTATAGTGGTTCACCATTGTGTCCATATTTCCACCTGACACAAGAAAACCTAATCTTGGTGTTCCTAAAATCTGAATGGACTGTTCATCCTTCCAGTCTGGCTGTGCGATGATTCCAACACGATAACCATGTGCCTCTAACACACGGCTGATAATTGCAGGACCAAATGATGTATGGTCTACATATGCATCACCAATTACGTATACAAAATCCACTTCATCCCAGCCACGTTTTTTCATATCCGCTTTGGATATTGGTAAAAAATCATGTATCATAAATTCCTCTATTTCTAACTACATTACAGTTTTTAAATCTTCAAAACTGTTAATATAATAATCTGCTAGTCGTTTCTTTTCATTGTCCTGGTCTTTTGAGTACTCATCAAAAACTGCACATACTTTCATATTTGCCGATTTGCCTGCCAATATACCTTTTACTACGTCTTCAAATACAAGACAGTGCTCTGGCTGCACTCCTAATTTTTCTGCCACAAATTCATAGATATCGGGATATGGCTTTCCTCTGTTTACTTCACACGAAGTATGGATTGCATCAAAATACGGTGTCAATCCTCTTTTATCTAACACCATTTTGGCAAGTTCTACAGAATTACTTGTAGCAATTCCCATCTTCACTCCATGGTCTTTTAGGTAATCTAAAAATGCAAATACTCCATCTTTCACCGTTACTTCATTTTCGTATTTATCCCACGCCATGGTATTCCAATCATTTTTAATCTCATCTATGGATAACGGTATTTCAAAACGTTTTTTAAAATAAGCTGCTGTTTCAGAAAAACTCATTCCCTCGATTTGACGTTGCAAACCTTCTGGTAACGGAATATGGAATCTTCCTAAATACTCTATATCAATGCTTTTCCACATCCACATAGAGTCAATTAACGTCCCATCCATATCAAAAATTACTGCCTGTATCTTCTCTAACATATATCCTCCATAAAAGTCACACCTAACGTAACAACGCAAGCTCTTCTTCTGTCAACTGACGATATTCTCCTAACGCCAGATTCTGGTCTAATTTAAGTTCGCCCATCTGTACCCGTTTCAAATACAATACCGGTTTCTCTACTGCCTGAAACATTCGTTTTACCTGATGAAATTTTCCTTCTGTAATTGTAAGATAAACTTCTGACTTTTCCTTTGCCCGAACGATTTTAAGCTTTGCCGGCTTTGCCAATAAATCCGCATCCACCCGAAACCCCTTTGCAAATAGTTCCACATCATCCTCAGTTACCACACCGTCTACAATTACAAAATAAGTTTTTGGAACATGTTTCTTTGGTGCAAGCAGTTCATGTGCCAGTTTTCCATCATTGGTCAATAACAAAAGTCCTTCTGTATCTTTATCCAGTCTCCCAACGGGAAATAAATCTTTTCGTCCACAATCTGTTATCAAATCCAAAACGGTTTTGTCATGTCTGTCTTCAGTTGCAGAAACAACCCCTTGAGGCTTATTGAGCATAATGTACTCATACTCCGTATACCCAACTTTTTCTCCACAGCAGACGATGTCATCGTCTGTAGTAGAAACTTTGGTCTCTGGCTTTTTCACGACTTCATCATTTACAAGGACTTGTCCTTTTTTTATAAACTGCTTCACTTCTGTACGGGTTCCTAACCCCATATCTGCTAAATATTTATCCAAACGAAGTGTTGCCATTAGAATAACCTCCAGCCTGGAAGATACTTATTTTTCAATCTTCCATTTGTCGCTTTACCCCAGCCAAGTGGATAGCCATCTACTAAAACAAGCTGCCATCCATTTCTCTTATCATCTTCTATCTCAATGGTTTCCCCTTTTAGATATTTCTTAAGTTCAAGGGAATCACTTGGATAATTCAGTGTATAAGGATAATCACTTGCCTTTAATGCCATTGCCAATGCCTGACTCGGCTCAAAACGGTTCTTTTTCTTTTCTCCAAGATACAATCCCGTTCTTAAGATGCGAAGTCCTCTAAGGTCTGGCAGCAAATCTGGCACCAGATAAACCTTTTCCCCAAACTCTTCAAAATGTTTTCCTTCTAAGTCTAAATTCATCTGGCTAAAGAACTCTTCCGTTCCCTTTGGATACTTTGGAAGCTTTTTCTTTCCTGCTTCTTTTCCTGGCTCTGGTTCCCCTTTTTTACGAACAAGTGCAACGTAATGCCCTTCTCCCTTTATTTTCTGCGGCCACAAACGGAATGTGTGTTTTAGCTCTTCGGAACCATTTTCAATCCATTCTGGACGCCCTGGTGCAAACTTTTCATAAGCATCAACGGAAACCACTTCAAATTCTGGATAATTATCTAATAAATACTGAATGCTTCCTTCATTTTCAATTGGAGCAAACGTACAAGTAGAATACACCATGTAACCGCCTGGTTTTAACATTTTCACTGCTGCATCTAAGATAGACAGCTGAATCTTATGAAAAAATTCTGGTCGTTCCTCATCCCAGCTTTTGATAATGGCATTGTCTTTACGGAACATCCCTTCCCCAGAACAAGGAGCATCAATTAGAATCTTGTCAAAGTACTCCGGGAAATATTCTACTAAGCGGTCTGGCACTTCGCTAAGAACAGCACCATTGGATACTCCAAATACCTCAATATTTTTAAGTAATGCCTTGGCTCTTGAACTGCTGATATCGTTGGTAACCAATACACCCTTGCCCTTAAGTTTTGCTGCAAGTTCCGTACTCTTTCCTCCTGGTGCCGCACACATATCCAGCACGCAGTCACCTGGTTCTACTGGCAATAAGGCAGCCGGAGTCATAGCACTCGGTTCCTGAATGTAATACAATCCTGCAAAATAATACGGGTGCTTTCCCGGCTGTTCTTTCTTGTCCTGTGAAGCTTTACTATAATAAAATCCATTGTTTGTCCAAGGTACACTTGTAAGTGCAAATGGACTCATTTTTTCAAATTCTTCTGGTTGTAATTTTAGAGTATTCACACGAAGTCCCGCAAAAGGCACTTCATCAAAGCTTGCCTCATATTGCGGGAACTCATCTCCTAATAACTTTTTCATTCTCTCTAAATAAATCTCTGGTAAATTCACTTCTGTCGTCCTCTCTCATTAGAATACAAAGGAATGCTTTTTATTTTAAACTCTGGGCACGATAGCCTTCTGCAATAATATCAAGTTCCTTATTGAAACGTTCTAACTGTTCTAAATCACCTTCTTCATAAATCTTGAAGAATTCAGTCTGAATCTTAACAACTTCACGTTTGTTGGCAACACGATACAGATTCTGAATGTTGGTCAGAATATCTGCTACAATATTTGCCTTAATTCGGAAGGAATTCTGCGCATCCATGATTTCTCCACGAACACTTGACATCTCCTGATCCAATACAATAATTGCTTCGGCCGCATTGCTCAGACGTTCACGAATATGTGCTGGCATATTCTGTTTGTACTTATACTGTAAGGAATGTTCAATGGTTGCCCAGAAATTCATCGCTAAGGTACGAATCTGAATCTCTGCCTTTAATTCCTTTGGGCCATGCAACGTCTGCACAGTATACTCTACAATCAAATGATAACTACGGTAGCCACTTTCTTTTTTATGAACAATATAATCTTTTTCACTGGTTACTTTCATGTCGTTACGGTTACGAATTAACTCTACGACTTTATCTATATCCTCAACAAACTGGCAGATAATACGAATCCCTGCTATATCATCAATTCTGTCTTCGATTTCTTCTAATGGAATTTCCTTCTTCTGCGCCTTCTCCAAAATACTGGAAATCGTTTTTACTCTTCCATTTACCTGCTCAATTGGAGAGTATTCTCCAGCGTTTCTGTATTCGTTAATGATATGATTAAATTTTACCACTAGTTCGTCTACAGCTAAAACATAGGGATCTAAAATCTCCCTCCATAATAGTATTTCCATTATTACCTCTCCTTAAATTTAAGCATACACGCTTATTATACCATAGATTATTCGTTTTTGAAACAAAAATTGAGTTTCTTATTTTCATAATATTTCAAAACATAATATGGATTCACACTCATTTCTTGACCCTTATAATCTATGTAAATGCCCATATGCAAGTGTACGTCAAAATTACCAACCGTTCCTTCTATTTCACTATATCCAGTATCACCCATCAAAGCAATATATTGCCCTTTCCTCACAGTCATACCCTCTTCAATTCCTTCTGCATACGAATGTAAATGGGCATAGTAAAAGTAAGCCCCCTCTGGACTGCGGATTCCAAGCCGATACCCACCCTTTGGCAGCCACCCTTTCTTCTCTATGATACCATCTGTCATGCTGATTACTGGAAAATATCCTCGTTCATTGTTACTTGTCATAATATCTGTACCTTCATGTTTTCGTTTTCCACCATAGGTCCTGGCACCGCCCCAGGAATCATCGAAGTAAGTGGCTTCCCCGCCTTTCACATCATTTGCTACTGGAAAGCATTCGATATCCTGTAAAATAGTTTGGTACATGGTTCTGTATTGTTTGTAAATTGGACGTAGAATGCCTATTTTATAGAAGATTGCTGGAAGGTTCTTTTTGCCCTTTTGAGGGTTAAAATTACTTTGCAGCATACGGGTGGTAAGTTTGTCATAGAATTGTGGCGTTTTTGTTCCGTATGCTTCTTCTAGGCCTTGCCATAGGTCATTGTTTATGTAAAACGTTCTGAAGTTTTCTATGTTACGAATGCCTTCGTAGGTCTGAATTGCGGTAATTTCCAGAACACAGCAGGCTGCAATTGCGAATAATAAACAGATGGTTAGAAGGCTTTTTTTGATTTTCTTTTTTCTCATTCTAACGATTACACTCCTGAAAGTATGAACTATAATATATATGTGAAAGAGGTATGAAATATGATATAAAATTGAATTTTTCAGTCAAATACCCCATTCTACCTCCTTATCTCTTTCAAACAATCAAAAAAAGCAGCCCACATCACCTCATCTAGCTCTGCAAACTGCTTTTCCTCCTACCGCGTTCCCATCTTTCCAGAATTCACCGCGTCTTCCTTTTCATTTGTATCTCCACTAACTTCATCTACTCCAAAGATAAACTCATGCAACGCCTTCGTATTATCTTCCAACGTATCCGGCACTAGAACAGCCATCCCACGTATCCTCGCTGAATAATACGCACCGTCAACCGGAATGCGCATGGTTTGCAATTCATCCTGCTTCAACGTAGCCGCAAGGTACAAATATTCTATAATCGAAGTTTTTGATATATCTGTGGTCACCAATGATAGAACATCTGGCATTAATGCAAGTAATTCCACCACACTTTTTGACTTATACTTCTCAAACAATGCATTTAAGACAGCACGCTGTCTCTGCGTTCTTCCAAAGTCATTTGCCTGATCTCCGTTTGCCACATAACGAACACGAGCATATCCAAGCGCTTGATTTCCATTCAGTATTTGCGTACCTTCTCTTACATTTCGATATTCAGGTTTTGATATATAGTTAGTTCGATTAAGATAATTTGCCTCTTTTGCTGATAATGTAATCTCCACACCACCTAGCGCATCAATCACCTTCTCAAATGAGTCAAAATCAACCTTAACATACCCATCCAGCTTTAATGCAAAGTCTTGGTTTAGAGCCTGCACCAATAAATCCATTCCACCAATGTTAAATGCTGCATTAATTTTATTATCGCTGTAACCTGGTATTTGCAGATACAAATCCCTCATAATAGACGTAAGTTTTAGCGATTTTTCCTTTACATTAATGGTTGCAATCATGATGGAATCGGTTCTGCCACGATGGCCTTTGTCTAGAATTGCTTCTTCGCCTACCAGCAAAATATTAATTACGTCATCTTCATGCCTTGCAAGGACTTGGTTCTGCCAAGTAACATCATCAGGGTCTACTTCATTTAAATCTGCTGCACTGTCATCCGTTTCAAAATACTCATTTCCTTTTTGATTATCTTTGTCATAATGAATTTTATTTAAAAGATAATTAGAGTAAAAGAATATTCCACCTGCCACAATAAGTAACACAATCACTGTAATGATAACTGGCTTCTTCCAACGCTTCCTAGTTGCCTCTTTCTGCGATGAATCCTTCTGTTTCTCTTCTTCTAAGTTAGGTTCTGTATTTTTATCGTCCATATCAGCCTTTCTGTACTCACCAAAGATTATGCTGTTAAAAGCGTAACCTTTGGCGCATTATCTACTGTTTGTTAATCTCTTCGATTACACCTAGCACGTAATCGTATACACGTTTTACGGAAGAAATAGACATTCTTTCGCTTGGTGTATGGATATCTAACATGTTTGGTCCAATGGATACAATATCAAGACCTGGCATTTTGCTGGAAAGAATACCACATTCCAATCCTGCATGAATGACTTCAACAACCATATCTTCGTTGTATTGTTCTTTGTATACTTTTTTACAAATCTCAGTTAATTTTGATTCTTTCATTAATTCCCAGGCTGGATAAACTCCACGCATACTATAGGAACCACCAAGCATTGTAATTAAAGTTTCTAACTTATCACTCATGAAATCTTTGTATGTGGATTTGGAACTTCTTACAGAATATGAGAAGCATGCTTCATCATCTCCCATTTTAAAGATACCAAGATTTAAAGAGCTTTCTACTAAACCTTCAATATCACTGCTCATTGCCTGGATTCCATTTGGTGTAAATAAAAGAATAATAAGCACTTTTTCATATGTGTGTTTTTCTAAAACAGGATATTCTTTTACTTCATTTTCAATTTCTAATTCAATTGTTAAGCTTGGTTCACTAGAAGCTAATTCATTTACATAGATATCTCTTAGTTCTTTCACTGCTGCCTCTAATTCTGCAACTTTGCTAGGCTCTACTACTAATTCTGCAAAAGATTCTCTAACAATGGCATTATCTTTTAAGCCACCCCATAGAGTGATTGCCTGAAATTCTACTTTTTTCTGTAATGCACTTAAGAATCTTCCTAATAGAATATTTCCGTTTGTACGGTTCTTTGTAATCTCAATACCAGAGTGACCGCCTTGTAATCCTTTGATAGAAATTTTCGCTTTCGCACCACTTGCTGTAGTTCTCTGTAATGGTAATGTTAAGGAAGATGTCATTCCACCTGCACATCCAACTGTAAGAATGCCTTCCACTTCTGAATCAATGTTGATTAAATATTTACTTCTTAGCATACTGGTATCAAGTGCTGCTGCACCATCCATACCTATTTCTTCGTCTGTTGTAATTACAACTTCTATACGTGGAAGTGCTAACTCTTTGTCTGTTAAGATTGCCATCGCCATAGCTAAAGCAATTCCGTCATCTCCACCTAAAGTAGTACCCTTTGCATATACATAATCGCCGTCAATTGCAAGGTCTAGTCCCTCGTTAAAGAAGTCATGCTTTGTATCACTGTCCTGTTCACATACCATATCCATATGTCCTTGAATCATAACTGCCGGAACGTGTTCCAAACCCGGTGTTGCTTCCTTTATTATAACTACATTCAACGCCTCATCCTGATAACACTCAAGACCTTGTTCCTTACCAAATGCAAACAGATAATCACTAATTGCCTGATTATTCTTGGAACCTCTAGGAATATTACTTATTTCCTCAAAATAGGTAAACACCTTTTTGTAATCAATTGCTTCTAATACCATACATATTTCCTCCATTCATGTACTTTTATTATTTTCTAACTATACATTTATTATGCAAAAGGAGGCTGCCATGATGACAAACCTCCCAATTTGTATATCAAAATTTTATCACTAATTTTTAAAGCTGTGAATTGGTGCTGGAATTCTTCCTCCACGATTTACGAAATCTTCACATGAAAATTCATTTACTTTCATAACTGGAGCGTATCCTAACAAACCACCAAACTCAACCATTTCCCCTACTTCTTTACCAATAACCGGAATAATACGAACTGCTGTTGTTTTCTGGTTAACCATACCGATCGCCATCTCATCAGCAATAATACCTGAAATCGTACTTGCCTTAGTATCTCCCGGAATTGCAATCATATCCAAACCAACGGAGCAGACACAAGTCATTGCTTCTAATTTCTCAATGGTTAAAGCACCATCTTTTACGGCATCAATCATACCTTGATCTTCGCTGACTGGAATAAATGCACCACTTAAACCTCCAACATAAGAAGATGCCATAACGCCACCTTTCTTAACCTGGTCATTCAGCATAGCAAGAGCAGCTGTTGTACCAGGAGCACCAGCTCTTTCTAACCCCATTACCTCAAAGATTTCAGCAATACTGTCTCCGACTGCTGGAGTTGGTGCCAAAGATAAGTCGATAATACCAAATGGTATACCAAGACGTTTTGATGCTTCTTGTGCAACCAGCTGACCAACACGAGTAATCTTAAATGCTGTTTTCTTAATTGTTTCACATAATGTACCGAAGTCTTTTCCACGAACTTCCTCTAATGCTACCTTAACAACACCTGGTCCACTTACACCAACATTGATAATTGCGTCTGCTTCTGTAACACCGTGGAACGCACCTGCCATAAATGGATTATCATCTGGAGCATTACATAAAATAACTAACTTTGCACATCCTTGAGAATCTGTAATTCTAGATGTTTCTAATATAATTTCACCTAGAATCTTAACTGCATCCATATCAATACCAGTCTTAGTAGAACCTACATTAACAGAACTACAGATAAAATCTGTTTCCTTCATTGCTTGTGGAATACTGCGAATCAGTAATTCATCGCTTTTGGTCATTCCCTTACTAACCAAAGCGGAATATCCACCGATGAAGTTTACTCCAACTTCTTTTGCTGCACGATCCAATGTTTTCGCAATCGTCACATAATCTTCTGGTGTCTTACATGCTGCTGCACCAACTAACGAGACTGGTGTAATGGATATTCTTTTATTTACAATCGGAATGCCATAATCTCTTTCAATTTCTTTTCCTGTTTTTACAAGGTCTTTTGCAACTGTGGTGATTTTGTTGTAAATTTTCTCATTTAACTTCTCTAAATTATCGTCTGCACAATCTAGTAAACTGATACCTAATGTAATAGTTCTGACATCTAAGTTCATCTGCTCGATCATGCTGTTAGTTTCTAATACTTCATTAATATTAATCATTCTCTAACATCCTCCCTTTATGCGAGCACTTCCAACCAAGCCTAATTATATACGGTGCATTTTATCAAAAATGTCCTCTCGTTGCATTTTTATATCACAGCTTAACTCTTGTCCAATCTGCTCTAATTCTTCTGCGATTACGGAAAAATCTTTTAAAGACTCATTGGTATCTGCAATCATCATCATATTAAAGAACCCTTGTACAATAGTCTGGGAAATATCTAAAATGTTAATGTTGTTGTTAGCGAGGTAGGTACACACCTTTGCAATAATACCAACACTGTCTTTTCCTACTACTGTAATTACTGTTTTTTTCATAATAAACCCTCCTATTTATTCTTTAACATCTGCAGAAAGCAGATGGTTCTTCCCTATTGGCTACTTCAATCTTCACCTGCTTGTATGGACTATCAAATTGCTCCAGTTCATATTTCACAGTCTCAAACGCTAAATCGGGATAATTATTTTCTTTACTCAAATGCCCCAAGAAAATATGTTTCAATTTATCATGTAATAAACGATTAATCAGTCTGCCACAATTATCATTGGACAGATGTCCTAAATCGCCTAGTATTCTTCGTTTTAACACATAAGGATATGCTCCAACCTGAAGCATATTAATATCATGATTTGCTTCTAACAAAAGAAGCTCTGAACCTTCCAGATTTTCCACAATATAATCATTATAGTTTCCAAGGTCTGTTGCAATCCCTACTTTATGATTATCATGTTCAAATGTATATGCTACTGGGTTCGCCGCATCGTGAGGAATTGAGAATGGATTCACCTTAATATCCTGTATTTCAAAAGACTGATTTGGTTCAATCACATGAAATAAAGAAGGATCAATTTTTCCCAAACTCTTTATGCGATTCATAGCACTAAATGTTTCGGCAGTTGCGAATATTGGCATTTTATATCTTCTAGCCATAACTCCAATCCCCTGAACGTGATCTGAATGCTCATGTGTAACAAGAATCCCATTTAATGACTCAGGATTAATATCAATTTGTGTCAAACCACCTTCAATTCTTTTGCAACTGATTCCCGCATCAACCAAAAGCTTCGTGTTATCATTTCCTACGTAAATACAATTGCCACTGCTTCCGCTGGCTATACTGCATAATTCCATTCGTTTTCCCCTTTTCCAGCAATGTTTTCATAAAATCTTTCCCATTATAACACAACCTATTCAATTAATCTATACCCCTACTTGTAACACATAAAAAAAGTGCCTGCTTTTGGCACAAAAAAAGCAAGCAGTCTGCTTGCTATTTTTATTCAAGTGATACTTCTTTTCTAATTTCATCACTATCAATAGTAATCTGATTACGACCATGCTGCTTTGAGTAATACATAGACCAGTCAGCACGATTGAGCAATTCTCTTGGGTCCTTACATGTTTTTGGAAATGAAGTAAATCCGACACTTACATTAACCTTAACTTTCTTTCCATGATGTTCAATTCCAAGTTCTTTCACCCGATGATGAAGTTCTTCCACAGCAGGATACGCCTCTTCTAATCCCTTATTCGGGAAAATAATTACGAATTCCTCTCCACCATATCTAGAAACGATACCGTCATTTTCATCTGCAATATTCTTGGCAAGACTTGCGATAGTACGAATAACTAAATCTCCAAACAAATGTCCATATGTATCATTAATTTTCTTAAATAAGTCAATATCAATTAATGCTACCGATAATGGCGTTCTATTATTAATGGATTCATACATGTATTCATTAAATAATTTGGTCAAATGGCGACGGTTATAAATACCTGTTAATCCATCTAGAATCGCCATAGACTGCATTTCCTGATATAGATTAGCATTGTTTAATGCAATTAAGAACTGCGCAACGATACCTTCAAAGAAATCTACATTATCTACAAAATACTCCCTTTTCTTCGTTCCTACGAAAAGTAATCCTATCTGTTGTTCTTGCTTAATTAACGGAACAAGAAGAATAGAACTAACCGATGCACATGTTATAAATTCATATTTTTCCGGGTCTACCTCATTGTCAACAAGTACCTTTGCATTATCCATAATTTCTTCAAAGCAGTTGTTTTCGATACAATCACTTAGGTGTTCTTTAAATTCATCACTCAAAGTACTTTGTACTTTATATGTAATATTTTTATTGTTCGATGTTCCTGGCTTTAATACGATTGCACAAACATCTACTCCTATACGATTTACAAAAGATTCTGTAATAAGAGTCATAAGCTTGCTAATCTCTAGGGAAGAGGATATGTATTTCAATATATCATTTTGTATCTGCATTTCTTCATTCACATTATTGATTTTCTCATAAGCAGTCTGTAATTCTATCTTCTGAACTCCCAGAAGTTCATTGGTGCTCTTTACTTTTTGCTGGTGAATTCTAAGTTCTTCATTGGTTTCATTAATTCGCTCAATTAATCGTGTTTGTGCGAACAGCTTACGATCATTTTCACCAATTACCAGAGCAATCAGCTCTGTAATAAGCCAGGTAAAAAGCATATACAAAATCAAAATGCAAACCATTTCAAAATTACTCATCCAGTCCATCGTCCGATTTAATAATGCAATCGCTATGGCTCCGCATATTACTGGACACCAAATTAAGATAAGATAAACTTTCCGCACGAAACTTTCACTAAAATCTAATGTAAAATAGAATTCAACATCATATAGTAAAACACATAAAATGCCCATTCCAAAGGCATAAATATTATCAGCCAAAATAACAAATGTGACTACCATACATATGTATAAATATTTTAACACCATCAAAGCTTTAAGACGAACTGGCGTCGTCTTAACTACGATATTTTCAGTAATTAAAAGCGCCAGCATCCCCAAAGCCGGTTGCAAACAGTTATAGCTTGTTACTGTTGAAGCATAGTGGAAGTTAAAACAGACAAGAATTACTGTTAACATCTTATGAAAGTCGATAAATTTTTTTTGAAGTAATAGAACCTGATCGTAATCCAAGATTATTATTCCTCCCAATACATGTCTATAATATCGTTATCTGATAGACTTGTAGTAAAATCCGCTACCTTTTCATTCACTTTTGTTATTAGATGTGAAGTTGTTGCTTTACTCATATCAAAAGGATATACATCCAAAATATCAACCAGAATATAGGATTGTTTTCCTTTCAGTACAGCCTTTTCACCATTTATCGTTAATGTAATTTCAGTTTCTAATGTTTTATCTTCTGCAACCTCCATAGTTGGGGTATTTTGTATTAATCCTTCATCCTTATTGGATGCTTCTGTCGATTTCAGTATATATCGAATTGAGAAATTTTCATACACCTTATCGTTTAAAGTTGCCCATTCATTATTTACATAAATCTCTTCGACAGCCTCTAAATCCATAAAGGTAAGAACCTGTTCAAGCGTATAATAATTAAGAATTTCTAAGTGGTCTCCATCTTGTATCTGATAATATCCCGATACTAATTCACCATTTGCCATGATAAATTTTGGGCATTCCACCATTTTCCCATTGAATTGAAATGAAATTGTTTCTTTAAATTCAGGAAGGCTGCGTACATCCATTGTCGCATCATTTCCCTTTGTGGAAGATACAATTTCGATTTTATCGTTCTGTTCAATCTGAGTTGATATACCAACTTGCTTACCATTAAGCTTAACAATTGCGGACTCTCCTGCTTGCCCTCTGACCATTCTCTTCTCTTCACCTACATAATAAGAGAGTTCCTTTCCTCTCTGAGGAAACAATTGTTCATTCGGAAAACCAATTTGAACTGCTACATCAGCAATTGTCATATGATTATTGTCATATAGCTTAACCCGCTCTCCATTTACCTGAATAAATATAAAATTATTCTTCTGTTCATAAAAATTTAAACAGATACCAATTGGAGTAACAAGGGTTGAATCCTTTTTCACATCATCTTCGAAATACTCAACATCTTGTAACACTTCCTGACCACGAAGTGCAACTCTCTCAGTCGGAATGTCAAGATACTCTGCAAGCAAATTAACAAACCCCGGTAGCTTGCCACCACCTCCTACAACAAATACGGCACTGACACTTTTTCCACCATTTAGTTCTATTAACTTATCTGCAACACTTTTCGTTATCATTTTCACAGTCTCAGAAACGTTGTCTATAACATCTTTTGCTTCCACTTGATGTGAAATACCTAAAATGTCATTGTAAGACACCGTCTTTTCGCTTAGACATGCCATCTTAATCTGTTCTGCTGTATCAAAATCAACCAGATATGTTTTTGCAATCTGTTCTGTAATCTCGTCACCAGCAAATGGAATCATACCATAAGCTATAATACTTCCATCCTTTGTAATTGATATATCCGATGTACCTGCACCCACATCTAAAAGTGCAATATTCAACAAACGAAATTTTTCTGGTATTGCAACATTAATTGCAGCGATAGGCTCTAAGGTCAAATTAGCTACGAACAATCCTGCTTTTTCTACTGCAGCATACAAACCGTCAATTACTTCCTCTGGTAAAAAAGTAGCAATTAATTCTGTTCCAGCCTTCAATGCTTTGTGTCCTAATAGACTTGAAATTGCGAAATCATTGAGAAAATACCGAATTACAGAATAACCTACACAATAAAACTTTAAATCTTCTTCTTTCGTTTCTTCTCTCAAAGCATCATAAGCCTTTTCCACTCCGAGAAGATTGATTGACTGCACATGTTCGTCTTCTATCACTGTATCTGTTCCAAACTCATAATCTGCTCGGACTGTAACAGTTTTAAGCATACGACCAGCTGCTGCAATACAGACATCAGTTAATGGCCTGCCTATTCTATGTTCCAACTCATTCTTAATCTCTGTTATTGTTTCTGAAACTTTAATGATATCATGAATTTGCCCATCCAACATAGCTCTAGTTTCATGAAAACGAGAAACCTGTGCTACAACCTTAAACACTTTACCATCTTTATAACCAACTGTACCAACAATACTTCTAGTACCTATGTCGAGTCCAAAAACCAAGTGTTCAGGATATTTTATATTACTTGGCATCTAGATTCCCCCATTTTTTCTGTCAATTGTAATATTATTGAATAATATTGTTATTATATAACAGAGTTATTATAACATATCATTTCCATCTAAACTAGTAGTATTTTCAACTGTGAAAATATTTTTTCAAGATCTCCATCATTTACCAAAACCACAGAACATTGCTGTTCAAACTGTTCTTCCCTTTTTTGATTTGCCATGATTGCTTCTATTTTCGCATCGGAGTATCCCCTGGATTCCTTAAGCCTTCGTACTCTTTCATCAAAAGGCGCACTAACATACCAGAATTCATCACAGATATCTCCATATCCACACTCTAATATAATGGCAGATTCTATGAAAACATAGTCCTTATCACTTGCTTTTTTCATATTTTCAATCTCATTTCTAATATACTCTTTTACTTTAGGATGTATGATACCATTTAGTGTAGATAATTGTACATCATCTGCAAAAACGACAGCTGCTATCCCTTTTCTGTCTAATTGTCCATTTTCATCTACAACCGAATCACCAAAAGCTGCTACAATTTCATTGTAACAGCTCTGGCCAGGCCGCATTAACAGAGCTCCAATGTCATCTGCAATTAAAACAGCTGCATTGAATTTTTCTTTTATCATGTTGGCAACTGTGGATTTTCCACATCCAACTCCGCCAGTTAATCCAATTATTTTCATACCCTAACCTTCCCTAGTCTTTCTCTACAATAATATATTAATGTATTAGTGTGCTTCGAACCAGTTATCTCCTTGTTCAACTTCTACTTCTAATGGAACATTCATATTCGCTGCATGAAACATTTCATCATGAAGAATTTTTCTAACTGCCTCGATTTCATCTTTATGCGTTTCCACTAAAAGTTCATCGTGAACCTGTAAGATAAGCTGTGATTTCATTTTTAAATTTTTAAGTTTTTCGTTAACACGTACCATTGCAATTTTAATAATATCAGCTGCTGTTCCCTGAATAGGAGAATTCATTGCAATACGTTCCCCTGCTGCTCGTTGCATAAAATTAGATGCCTTCAATTCTGGAACTGGTCGAATACGATGATACATGGTTTCCACATACCCTTTCTCTTTACCAAACTCTATGGAACTATCCATAAATTCTTTAATCTTTGGATACGTTGCAAAATATTTGTGAATGTATTCATCTGCTTCCTTTTTAGAAATATTCAAATTCTGGCTTAGTCCAAACGCCGTACTTCCATATACGATCCCAAAGTTAACTGCTTTTGCATTACTTCTGTCTCTTGCAGTCACTTCTTCAAAAGGAATGTGAAATACTTGAGACGCTGTTATTCTATGAATATCTTGGCCTTCACGATATGCTTGGATTAATGTTTCATCTCCTGACATATGTGCGAGCACACGTAGTTCAATTTGTGAGTAATCGGCATCTAAGAATACATATCCAGCTTTTGGCACAAATACCTTACGGATTTCTTTTCCTAATTCCATACGGATCGGTATATTCTGAAGGTTTGGCTCAGTGCTGCTGATTCTTCCTGTTGCTGTAATAGTCTGATTAAACTTGCCATGAATACGTCCATCTTCCTTAATATAAGCTGCAAGACCATCTGCATAGGTAGATTTTAGTTTTGTAAGCTGGCGATATTCAAGAATTTTATCTACTACAGGATGCTCACAGCGTAGCTTCTCTAAAATATCTGCCGATGTGGAATATCCAGTTTTCGTCTTTTTGGCAAATGGCATATTCATCTTTTCGAACAAAATGACACCGAGCTGTTTTGGAGAGTTGATATTAAATTTCTCCCCTGCCATTTCGTAAATTTCACTTTCTAATAAAACAATTCTCTCTCCAAGTTTACGTCCATATTCTGTAAGCTCGTCCTTATTTACATGAACCCCACGAACTTCCATATCGTATAACGTAGTAATAAGCGGCAATTCAATATCATAATACAACGACGTCATATTTTCCTTTTCCAGTTTTTCTGTCAAATCATGATAAGCCATCATTGGAATGTATGCGTTATAACAAGCATATTTTAAAAATTCCTCTTTCTTCTCCACTGCTGCTTCTAAATCTGCTTTTCCAAAATAGTCCGCAAATGATGGAATCGTTAAAGATGCGTAGTCTCTCGCAATATCATCACATGCATAAGTATCTTTTAATGGATTTAACAGATACGCGGCAACTTTACAATCGAAAAACGGATCGTGCTCTTCATTACCAAAGCTGTCATTCGGAATATGAAACAACATTTCTTTTAAATCAAGCACAGATACGACTCCTTGCATAGATAGCTTAGAAAGTTCTTTGTTAATATCCTCACTTGTTATTTCGTCCTCTGTGGAAATGTAACACGTTTTAACACCACCTTTTCCCTCAAAAGAAAGTGCCACACCATAGATGCTCTCTTGTGTTTTTTCTTCCAATCCAGCAAAAGAAAACTGACCATCTTCTGCTACAGACAATTTCTTATCATCATTCTTCTTAAATACCTGAAATCCTAGAACGAAGTCCTTCTTCTCTTGGTATGTCGCTAACTCGTCCCATACTGTCTTAGCAGCTTTTGCTTTTACAATCTTAACGAATGTATTTTCCACGTTTTCATTAGAAGAGACCACGTCACAGTCAAATCTTTTCAGAATACTTTTGAATTCCAACTCTTTCATTTTCTGAAAAGCTTCTTCGTTATAGATATTTTCAATCTTGCTTTTCTCTATATCATAGTCAAGTTCACAATCTGTCTTGATCGTTGCAAGGACCTTACTCATTTTTGCTAACTCAATGTTATTGCGAAGGGCCTCTTTGGCACGGTTCGGTTTTATTTCTTCGATATGGTCATATGCATTTTCCATAGTTTTAAATGTATCTAATATCTTTAAAGCTGTTTTTTCGCCGATTCCCGGAACGCCTGGAATATTATCCGCAGTGTCTCCCATAAGTGCTTTCATCTCAACAACTTGCCAAGGTTCTATTCCCAATGTTTCGACTACATCTTTTGTATTGTAGTCTTCAATTTCCGTTCCCGTCCGTTTTGTCTTTGGAATACGAACTTTAATGTGATCACTGGCTAACTGAAGCAAGTCTCTATCGCCTGAAACAACTGAAACTTCTAATCCTTCTGCCTCACTTCTTTTTGCAAGAGTTCCTAATATATCGTCTGCCTCATACCCTGCTTTTTCTACGATATGAATATTCATCGCCTTAAGAACTTCTTTCATAAGTGGAACCTGTTCCTTTAGTTCCTCTGGCATTCCTTTTCTTGTCCCTTTATACTCTGGAAACATCTCATGCCGAAAAGTAGGATGCTTTACATCAAATGCAACAGTCAAATAATCCGCCTTTTCTTCGTCTAGAAGCTTAAACAAAATATTTAAAAAACCATATACAGCATTCGTATGAAGTCCTTTTGAATTGGTTAACTCTGGTATTCCATAAAATGCTCTGTTTAAAATACTGTGTCCATCAATTAAAACAATTTTTTTACTCATATTATCTCCAATCTTTATGCAAACCATAATCCTAATAATAACATAAACAAACACAAAATAATTCTCTTTTGTATCTTTTTCGATCTCTCTAGAAGGATCTTCTCTTCTTGTTTATGTATAAAGCCTTCCAAATCAATATGAAAATTATTAGCGATATTTTTATTTTCATCAAGCTGCTTCATACCATTTAAAAGTGTAAAGTATACCTCAAGGTCTTCTTTACAATCAGCACAATGGTTGATATGTTCCAGAAAATCTTTTAGCTGGTCATTATCTATTTCTTCATTTATAAATGGCGTAATCAGACATTGCGCTTCAAAACATGTCATAAAAATCCTCCATTAATATTTTTTTCAAAAACCTCTTGCATTATTCTAACACATGTGTTAGAATAAGTCTCGCCTTAAGAAATAAAAAGTTGAAAAAAACTTATATTATTTCTTCCACATGCGGATGTGGCGGAATGGCAGACGCATCAGACTCAAAATCTGACGGGGGTGACTTCGTGCGGGTTCAAGTCCCGCCATCCGCACTACTAAAAGAACATATTTTGTATGTTCTTTTTTTATTTAAATAATCTGTGTATCTGCATCCTATATCATAATACAAAGAGGTATCCCAAGCATTCTATACACCTAGGATACCTCTTATTTTCTTCACAATTGTCCAGTAATAATCCTCCAATAAACAATTTTATAAACTTGATAATTTTTCATAAGCACCTCTTAAGGCTCAATCACATCATTTAATTTAATGTAATGTAAATCACGCTTTTCTCCCCCCTAAACCGTTTACATATTTTTTGACTCCTTTCACATAATAAACACATATTATCTAAGAAAGGAGTTTTGTAATGCCAGCACCTGATACACAACCAGAAAAATCACCTGTATCTGCTCCAGATGTCATTCGCGTTCCTGAAATCAATCAGCCTGAATTCAATGACATCACCACTGACTGTCCTGTAGAAATGCCTGCAAAAGAGGCAATCTAATGTGACGAAATTTCTTATACAGCAGTACAAAAAATGGACATCCCAATTCATATTGAAACTCGGAATGTCCATTTACTTTTCGCTGTCTTTATTCAATTATTCTTTCATTTTATAATATTGGATGATGCCATATTCATCAAGAAGTTCATCTTCAACCATTCCTCTGCTGAACCGCTGTCCATTGGCATTCACAATCAGTCTTGATGTCAAGACAGGATACTTTTCTCGTACGCTTTTTCTAAAATTATCCCATGAATCCATAGGCATGCCACAAGCTTCTTTAAGAATTGTAGTAAGATAATTGGTACTTACCTGCTCATGAGAAGGCACATCCTTTAACGGATAATTTGCCCAGATATAATATGGCACTGTATAACGTTTTTGATAATCAGATATGGTAAAATAGTCATAACTTCTACCAAACATTCTCTCATAAAACTCTGTTGCAAGACCTGGCTGATGGTCACCATAAAACATAATTACTGTCGGCTCATCTACCTTTTTAAAGTAGTTAATTAAATATTCTAAAGCTTCATCAGTCTTATCAATCAAGCTTAAGTACTGGCTTAAAGTACGATATGGATAAGCCTTGGATCTGGTCGTATATTCCAGATTATCGCCATCATACAGATACCCACCATGGTTTTGCATCGTTACATTAAATAAGAAAAGCTTTTCATCCGCTTTCTTATTTTCAAATTGGTGAATGATTTGTTTAAATGACTGCTTATCACTAATATACTCACGAACGTAATCTAAATTACCAAAATCACAGCCCTTATGAATCGCAATGTTTTTCGTTCCTTTTGTACTGTGTTCCTGGTCGAAATCCTCCGCATCGATAAACTGATCGAATCCAATCTGAGGATAAACGGTATCACGTCTCCAACATTGTCCCCAGTATGGATGCACTGCAATATTGGTATATCCAAGCTTGTGGAAGTAATCACAGATAGAATCTGTGTTCTTTGTTACATATTGCATATATGGAATAGAACCGTAAGGAAGCATATTTAATGAATTACCAGTCAACACTTCGAATTCAGAGTTACAGGTACTTCCACCCCAAACAGAAACATTCAATTTTCCTGAAATGGTATTCGGGTCTTTTTCTAAGCTGTGGCAAAACTTTAAAGGGTCCTGGTTCCACTTGATATCTCCTAATACACTTAAATCTGAAAATGCCTCATCCATAATGATAATAACATTAGGATTTTTTGTTGTTGGTCCTATCGTACTAGCATTCACTGCTTCCGTCTCATCTTCAAACTGATTTAGGTACTCTTTAGCCTTTCCCTTTGTGTATCCATCTGGCGCCTTCAGAACTACTTCTTTAGAATTCAGATAGAATGTAAGCAAAGTTCCGACATTCTCATTCATACGTTCCACGTCAAAATTATCCTTCTGGAACTGGTCTCTTTGAAAAGAAGAAACGTAAATACAAAGTATAACAGTCATTGCTGCTGCAACAAGACGTAATCCAATCATTTCACTTACTTTTTTCTTTTCAATCATATTTTTCCATAACGGAAGCTTATGAATCAGAATGGCAAGAAAAATGCCACACGTAGTAGCCAACCAAAGTCTTGAAGTAATCTGAAACTTATAATTACCTGCAACTGATATTGCTGTACGAAGCCCTAAAATATCAGTTGGTACTAACGGAGTCTTTCGAAGTACCAGAACGACTTCATCTGCAAGGAATAAGAACCAGTTTAAAAAAATAGAAATATACATAACAGGTTTTATTCGAAAAATCATAACAAACAAAACGCCTTGCAAAATATAAATCAACATTGCATTTTGTAAGAATATTAATACATTTTTTTGGATGTATGTATAATTCCAAATAAACCTCACCATTAAAAGAGGTCCAATAATAAACACAGCAAATGGCAATATTGTTTTCATTGTTTTTCCGAATTTTTCAGCCGATACAGGCAGATAGATAAGTTCCATAGCAGCTAATAAAAAGACACAGGAAAGGAAAATGTTCCAATTATTTGATGCTGTTTTATCGATAACTGCTGCATAGTAACAAATAAGCCCTATTAGCAAGATGCCTAAGATGCCAATACCAGTCTTCTGTAATTTTGTTGCTTTCTTACTCACTTTTTACACTCCTTTTATTATGTTTTCCATGCATAGCATTACTATTATATCACTTTTTTTTCTTATGTAAATCGAAACTTATATGCCAAAAGGAGTATAACCTGTATTTTTATCACAATCGTTCTATCTTAACAATACTCTTTATTTCTGAAAGCTGCTCCACAATACCATGAAGCTGTTCTCTGCTCTCCACATGAAAAGACAGCTGAATAGTGGCAATTCCATCTGCACTGGTCTTACTATTTAATACTTCAACGTCAATTCTATTCTGATATAGTATCTCCGAGACATCTGCTAAGATTCCGGTACGGTTATTAGCCGTGATGATAATCTCTACAAAATATGATTTTCCCTTTTCTCCTTGGTATCCCTGCTTCCATTCAGCCGGAACAAGCCTTCTTCGTTCCGCCTCTGGCAATGATAAAATATTAATGCAGTCTGTACGATGAATTGAAACTCCTCTTTCGTTTGTCCTATACCCTATAATCTCGTCAAAAGGAACAGGACAGCAGCATTTTGCAAAACGTACTTGCGTACCATCTTCATGTTTTACTATAACGCCACCAGCACTAGTCTTAAAATGCACTTTCTCACGTTCTTTTTCGTATTCCTCAATCAGCTTATTAATAATCTGACCTTCTTTTAACGCTCCATGACCTAAAGCCGCTAGTACAGAATCCCAGTCCTTTAGTGCATATTTCTGCACAACCTTGTCTTTATGCTTTGCTTGCCAAATTTCCTTTCGGGCAATGCCATGAGTTTTACAGTAAGCTTTTAACAATTCCTTGCCACGTTCTATATTGCTTTCTCGCTGAACATCACGATACCATTGATGTATTCTGTTTTTTGCCTGAGTTGTTTTAACGATTTGTATCCATTCATAGCAGGGACCACTCGAGTTTTGAGATGTTATGATTTCAACTCTATCACCATTATGAATCACATAGTCAATTGGCACAACCTCATTGTTCACTCTTGCCCCAACCATTTTATTGCCTACTGCGGAATGAATGCTGTAAGCAAAATCAATTACATTAGCCCCACTTGGAAAATTCTTCACATCCCCAGCAGGAGTAAAACAGTAAATTCGCTCGGAAAGCAAATTGAAATCACTCTTTATTAAGTTCATAAATTCTTTATTATCTGACATGTCTTTTTGCCATTCTAAAATTTGTTTTAGCCAGGTAAGCTTTTCCTCACTTCTTCTCTCTTCACCATTCTGGTCTTTGCCTTCTCGGTACTTCCAAAACGCGGTTATTCCGTATTGGGATACAAGATGCATTTGCATGGTTCTTATCTGAACCTTGAACACCTTGCCTCTTTTTGAAACTAATGTTGTATGTAATGACTGATACATATTGGTCTTTGGCATTGCAATAAAATCTTTGAATTTTCCAGGAACCGGTGTAAATTTTTCATGTAAAACTCCAAGTGCCTGATAGCAGTCCTTCACAGTTGGTACTATCACTTGTATGGTAAACGCATCTAATATATGATCATCATTTTGGTTTACTCTCTTTCGGTAAATGCTAAACAGATGCTTCAAATGGCCCGAAACCTGCCCTTCCACTCTATTCTGTGTTAGTATTTCTTTTACTTCACCTACGACAACCGCAATAAACCTGTCTCGCTCTTCTTTCGTCTCATTGAGCTTCTGAACAAGATCGTGATACTCCTCAGGATGCAGATACATCAAAGATAAGTCATCTAGCTCCATCTTTAATTTTGAGATACCTAAACGGTATGCTAACGGCGCATAAATATCCATAGTCTCCCTTGCAACCTTCAGCCTTTTTGCTGGTTTTCTAAAGTTTAAAGTTCGAATATTGTGAAGTCGGTCTGCTAGTTTTATTAGCAAAACCCTTATATCCTTAGCCATGGCAATAAACATTTTCTTTAAATTCTCAGCCTGCTCTTCTGTTTTATCAGAAACATCCGATATTTGTCCTAATTTTGTTACACCATCAACTAAGAACGCAACCTCTTCTCCGAAAATCTCTGCTAATTCTTCCAATGTCATATCTGTATCTTCCACAACATCATGCAGAAGTCCAGCACTAATAGATTCTTTGTCTAATTTTAAATCTGTTAATATGAGTCCCACACAAAGAGGATGAATAATATACGGTTCTCCCGATTTTCTAAATTGCCCTCTGTGAGCTGTTTTTGCAACCTCATAAGCCTGTTCAATCATTGAAAGATCCGAAGAAGGATGGTATTCTCTGATATGTTCAATCAGACAGTTATATAACTCTTCTGGATCTACAAAATTCTCAGGTTTTATTATCGTATTCTCATTTTTCCAAACACAAGCTTCTTCATTACCAAAATGTTCACAAGATTTTTCATCCATTATTACTTCACTCCAATTATGTAATCGTAAATTGCATCATTGCTTCACTTAGAGCGCTACCACTATCTTCGCACAATCAAATATTGTGCAAATTATAGCATACAGTAGTTAAGCGTGTAAACCTTCTGTAATAATCTCTTAATAAATTACTATAAAAACTATAGTATGATAGGTGGAAATAGATATTTTCCCAAATATATAATACTACGTAGTTCGCAACCCTCATCTAATATTAATATATTAGCATATTTTCCACAGTTAAGACTACCATAATTTTTATCTATTTTTAATACTTTTGCAGGATTTATTGTGGCACATTTCACAACTTCCTCCAATGGCAAATTCACATTTCTTACAACATATTGCATACACTCCATCAAATTTGAAGCAGAACCAGCCAAAACTCCTTCATTTGTTGTAACTCGCTTTTCTTTACAGATTACTTTTGAACCTCCCAACGTATATTCACCATCTGAAAGCCCTGCAGCCATCGTACTATCACTTATCATTACAATGCGTTCCTTGCCATATTGCTTCCAAGTATTTCGAATCACAGATGGATGCAGATGGTTTCCGTCACAGATTAATTCAACAAAAACCTTAGAACAATCTGCACTAGCTCCCACAATTCCAGGTTCTCTATGTTTCCATTCACGCATCCCATTATATAGATGCGTTACATGACTAGCTCCTAGCGCAAAACTCTCAGAAGCGGTCTGATAGTCCGCCAAAGAGTGTCCAACCGAAACTACAGTACTTTCCGATGCTTTTCTTATAAATGCTTCTGCTCCTTCCAATTCTGGAGCAACTGTTACAAGTTTAATGGCGTGATTGGATATATCCTGTAACTGTTCAAATAACTCAACATCAGGTAACATACAAGAATCCGTTGATTGTACTCCATTCTTTAAAGGATTAATAAACGGTCCCTCTAGATTAAATCCAGCTAATCCTAACGAAGCAGGATGTTTTTCTTTGTATTCTCTTACTGATTTTGCTATCCTTTTTAGCTGTTCTTCTGGCAATGTCATCGTTGCGGGACAGATGGTAGTAATTCCATTCTCTCTTTCGTATTGGATGATTTTTTCTATTGATTCTACCGTTCCATCACTAAAGTCAACACCTGCACAGCCATGAAAATGAAGATCTATCAATCCAGGAATAACGTAACAGCCTTCTGCATCCATAATTTCATCTGCATCTTCTTCACAAGTGCTAATATGGCCAATCCTTTCTCCCTCAATCATTAAATTACCTTTGTGAAATTTACAGTCTTCGGTATAAAGCCTTGCATTTCTAATTTGTATCCTCATCAAAACCTACGGATTTGGTCGTTATCATCACTGGTTTTGTCAATTTCACGAATTGTGATGTAATAACCATTCTGCTCATTCACCTGAACAAAAACCCGTTCCCCTTTCTTTTTTCCTAATATTGCTTTGCCAATAGGCGACTCAATGCTAACAAGTCCTTTTAGAGTATTACCACGTACTGTTGTAACCAGTTTAAATGTTTCTTCTTCATCCTCATCTTCAAAATATATGGTTACAGTATTATTAAGTCCTACTTCATCCTCTTTTGAATCGTCTGAAATAACAACTGCCGTTTTAATCATTCTCTCAAGATAACGAATTCTGCTTTCATTTTGATTTTTATCTTTTTTTGCTGCATGATACTCAAAATTTTCACTTAAATCACCATGGGCTCTAGCTTCTTTAACTGCTTCTAATGCTTGCTTTCGTACTACAAGCTTTCTGTATTCAATTTCCTCCTCCATCTTCTTAATATCACTTTTTGTTAATTCATTATGCATAGTACCGCCTCAATTTCTATATTTTTTTCTATTTTATCACAACACAATATTTTTTCAATTGATGAAGGACACCTTATCAGATACTTTTGTTCTATTAAATTGATTACATGAGGGTTGAAAACATATTCAGGAAAGCCTGCTTTATTTTCATGAATGCAGGCCTTTGCAACCATTCCTGATAGGAGATTTCAATGCATTTTTCAAATGTCTCTTCCAAGTCTTGCTTTATCATATGAACGGTATCCAAATCAGAAATCCACACTCCATTTTCGTAATGCAGATAGAAGCTTCGGTAGTCCATATTAATGGTACCCACAATCACATTTTTTTCATTTAAGATGGTCTTTGCATGAATAAATCCTGGTTTATACTCATATATGCGAACTCCATGCTTTAGCAGATCTCCATAATTGTAATTGGTTAATAACTTTACATTCTTTTTATCTGGAATATATGGTGTAATAATACGCACATCCACTCCGCTTTGAACTGCAGTTATCAAAGCATGTTTCATGTCATCTTCTATAATAAGATATGGCGTTGTAATGTAAAGAAACTTTTCTGAATAACTGATCATCTGCTGATAAACATTTTCAATTGGATTCATCTGGTTGCATGCTGGTCCATCAGATATTACATGACAATAAATCTTATTTAACTCGAATTTTTTAGTTGGACGATACTTTTCATAATCAATCTCTGTTCTTCCCTCACACACTTCCCACATTTGCAAAAAAATCACAGTCATTCCCCATACCGCATCACCTTCAATGCGTATACCATTATCTTTCCACACGCCAAAACGATTAATCAGGTTCGCGTATTCGTCCGCAATATTGAATCCACCTGTAAATCCTATATTTCCATCTATTACGATAATCTTCTGGTGGCTACGGTAATTCATATATAATTTATCCGTATATTTATGAATTGGATTGAATATCTGAACTTCAAAACCTTCCTGCTCTAGATTTCTGCGAAAATGCTTACTGGTACGAATCATAGCACCAAAATCATCATACATAAATTTCACTTCGACTCCATGCTTTATTTTATCTAATAGTATTTCATGCAATTTATCCCAAATGGCTCCTTCTGCTACAATGAAAAAATTAATTAGAATAAACTTTTGTGCCTTTTTTAATTCCTCAAAAATAACCTCAAAGGCATCTTCTCCCATTGGGTAGTATTCTACTTTATTATTAGCATATAACGGAAAGTCCTGAGAAGTCATATACTTTGATATTCTTGCTTCTAATGGTTTTTCTTTATAAAAATTCTCCTCTAGGCCTCTATTATGTTTTAAGAAAAGCTGTCCATGCCTCATAATCTGTTTGATATTATCATCTAACCGTTTGGTAGAGTCACGACCTCCCCAAAGCAGATACATAATGTGTCCTGATATGGGAAGCGCTAAAGCGATACAAATCCACGATATCTTGTAGGAAGGACTTCTGTTATCATTGACTAGACTCAATATTAAAATGATACTAAATATCTCCAAAACAACATAGAAATAAACGGTTATATTTTGTAGCAGAAATGGAAGCATGATAATGATTGCAATTTGCAGCAATACCAAAAATCCCACAAGACACACGCTTAAAAACCCGCTAAGGTTACTTTTAAACCGCCCTGTCAATTCTTCCTTTATACGATTTTGTTTCTCTGGTGCTCGAACCGTTCTGTTTTCTCTCTCTCTCATGTAGCACTCCTCAATTTTATTAGTGTAATTACATATGGTATAATTCTTTTTCTATGTTATAATACAAAATATAACAGGAGGTACCTTATGCAAATATTTCAAAAAAATCTTTCAGTATCCATGCCTTATGAGTTCTCACCTGACAAATCAATAGAGGAAACTGAAATTCTATTATTTGATATTGAAACAACTGGTTTTTCACCTGATATTTCAAGTATTTACTTTATCGGCTGTTGTTATTACCAAAATAGTTCCTGGAAGCTTATCCAGTTTTTCGCAGATGATTACATTAGTGAACAAACTATATTACAAAATTTTATTGATTTTGCAAAAGACTATAGAGTAATGATTCATTACAATGGCAATGGTTTTGATATTCCATACCTGCAAAAAAAGCTCCTACACTACCATATGATTTTTTCATTTGATTCTTTCCTGCAAGTTGATTTATATAAAAAAATCTTTCCTTACAAGAAAATGCTTAGTCTGACCAATTTAAAACAGAAGACAATTGAAGATTTCCTTAGCCTTCCTCGCGTTGACTCATATTCAGGCGGCGAATTGATTGAGATCTATGTATCCTATATGAAAGACAAATTTGGACACAAGACAACGATGCAAGACGACATGAACAAACTCCTGCTTCACAACGAGGAAGATGTGTGCAATCTAATTCGTATCACTTCTGTTCTGGCATATTGCGATATGTTTGAAGAAAGACAAACGAATTGTACCATTACTGTAGAAGATGAGCAAGTTATTCTTTCATTTTCCTTACGCAATCCTCTGCCAGTTTCCCTTACATGGGAAATAGAAAATCTTTCTTTTACAGCATCTGAATCAAACGCTATGTTACGAATTGCTTGTGCAAGAGGTGAATTAAAGTACTTTTATCCGAATTATAAGGATTATTACTACCTTCCAGCTGAAGATACTGCTATCCACAAAAGCGTGGCCGAATTTGTGGACAAGAATTATCGTGTAAAAGCAAAAGCCTCTACATGCTATACCAAAAAAAACGGTACATTTTTGCCACAGTTTCACGGAGGCTTAACCCCTTCCTTTCGAATCAATTATAAGGAAAAAGACAGTTTTATCGAATTAACGGATAAATTTCTTACTGATTCAGAGAAGCTCTCAGAATATGCTTTGATCGTATTACAACATCTGCTTCATACAATTAATCGACAATAATAGTTTTTTCTATTTAATTAAATGCATTGCATAAAAAAACCATCATGCGCTAATTAAGCACCATGATGGTTTCTCTATAATCTACTAATTATTCAGCAGAAATGATTTCCTTTTTATTATATGAACCACAAGCTTTACATACTCTATGTGGCATCATTAACTCTCCACATTTGCTGCATTTAACAAGATTTGGAGCAGTCATTTTCCAGTTAGCTCTACGCTTATCTCTTCTTGCTTTAGAATGTTTATTCTTTGGACAGATTGACATATTTACACCTCCTTAAACTTCTCGAAGACATCTTGAAATACTGACATTCTCGGATCAATTACTGTTCGATCACATTGACATGTTCCATTGTTCAGATTCTTTCCACACACATTGCAAATTCCTTTGCAATCTTCACTACATAAAACTTTCATTGGAAAATCCAATAAAATCTCATTATAGACGAAACGGTCGACATCTAAATCATATCCTTCGACATAATTTATCTCATCTAGGTCATCTATTCTATCTTGTGATGTTTCACGGAAATCTAACTCTTTCGATACACTTATCTCAAATGTCGTTTCCACATCTTCAAGGCATCTACTACATGGAAGCATAAGCGATACTATTGTGGACCCTTCCACATGAACTTTCCTCTCACCCGTACAGGTAATCGTTAAGTCAACGGGATTCTTTTTCACAAAGTTATACTCTGTTCCATCCAGCTTAAAGCATTCCATATCAATTGGAACAACCACGTGTTGGACCTTGTCCTTCACTGACATAATCTCTGATAAATTAATTAACATAAATTATCTCCTAATCCTGTATTATCCACGGATTAAACTAGGATTTTTCCACACTTTCTTATTTATACCACAACTCATAGCAAATGTCAACAAAAATTGTGCTTCACATTTGCAAAAACTACACGCCAGACAGATATCGCCTGGCGTGTAAATAATTAGTATTTTCTAAGTTCAACTAGATTAACGCTACTGTTTCACGAGCAATTGCTAATTCTTCATTCGTTGGAACTACGAATACTTTTACTTTGCCTTCTTTGGAGATAAGTTTCTCTTCCCCACGTACTTTGTTCGCTTCTAGATCTGCTTCGATACCTAAATATCCTAAGTAAGACATAACTTTTTCACGAACAACATGGTCATTTTCACCTACACCTGCTGTAAATGCAATTGCGTCTACTCCATTCATAGCTGCCACATAGCCGCCAACTACTTTTGCAACATTGTAAGCAAATACATCAACTGCATTTTTTGCTTTTTCGTTACCAGCATTGGAAGCGTCATCTAAGTCTCTAAAGTCACTGGATAGATTACCAGACATACCATAAACACCAGATTCTTTATTTAAAACATTCATTACTTCTGAAATTGTTTTATTTTCTTTGTTTGCAATGAATTCAACGATGGCTGGATCAATGCTGCCAGATCTTGTACCCATTGGTACACCTTCTAAAGGAGTTAATCCCATGCTTGTATCAACAGATTCACCGTTTAATACAGCTGAGATACTAGAACCGTTACCTAAATGGCAAACGATTACTTTAGAATTATTTTTATCTAAACCAGCAAGTTCGATAAGTCTCTTAGAAACAAAGCTATGGCTTGTTCCGTGGAAACCGTATCTTCTTACT
Organism: uncultured Lachnoclostridium sp.; assembly: GCA_937903005.1. Classification (GTDB taxonomy): domain Bacteria; phylum Bacillota; class Clostridia; order Lachnospirales; family Lachnospiraceae; genus Clostridium_AI. The sequence goes on from CALFNR010000210.1 coordinate 57,250, forward strand.
TTGTAATCTTCATAATATCTGTCAGGTACAGCATATGTGTAAGCTTTTTTAGGCATTGTCTGATGGAAAGCAGTATCGAATACAGCTACCATAGGAACCCCTGGTAAAGCTTCCTGGCATGCAGAAATACCAATTAAGTTAGCAGGATTGTGTAATGGAGCTAAATCATTACAGTCTTTGATTGCTTCAATTACTTCTTTAGTAATTACTACAGATTTTGCAAATTTTTCACCACCATGAACTACTCTATGTCCAACAGCACCGATTTCTTTTAAGTCTTTAATTACACCTGTTTTTGGATCAGCAAGTGCATCTAATACGATTTTAATCGCATCTGTATGATCCTTCATTGTAGAATCAATTGTATATTTTTCACCGTTTGCTGGTTTGAATGTAAAACGGCCATCTATACCGATTCTTTCGCAAAGACCTGACGCTAAAGCTTTTTCGCTGTCAGAGTCGATTAACTGATACTTTAAAGAAGAACTACCACAATTTATTACTAAAACATCCATTTTACTTAAACCTCACTATAATTAATTTGCTTGTGCCTGAACTGCTGTAATTGCAACAACACCTACGATATCATCAGCAGAGCATCCTCTGGATAAATCGTTAACTGGTTTTGCAATACCTTGAGTTAAAGGACCATAAGCTTCTGCTTTTGCCAAACGTTGTACTAATTTGTATCCATTATTACCTGCATCTAAGTCTGGGAAGATAAGAACATTAGCATGTCCAGCAATATCACTGCCTGGTGCTTTAAAAGAACCGATGCTTGGGACGATCGCAGCATCTACCTGGTATTCTCCATCGATTGGAATTTCTGGGTATAATTCATTGGCAATTTTTGTAGCTTCTACTACTTTGTCAACATCAGCATGTTTTGCACTACCCTTTGTAGAATGAGAAATCATAGCAACTTTAGGATTTTCCTGAACTAATAATTCAAAACTGTGAGCACTTGTTGCTGCAATATGAGCTAACTCTTCTGAAGTAGGATTCTGGTTAAGTCCAGAGTCACCAAATACGAAGATACCATTTGCACCATATTCACAGTCAGGTACAACCATAACAAAGATAGCGGAAACTAATTTTGTTCCTGGTCTTGTTTTTAAAATCTGTAAAGAAGGTCTTAATACATCTGCTGTAGCGTGGCAAGCACCTGCTACCATACCATCTGCATCACCTGCTTTAACCATAGTAACACCAAAATATAAGAAATCTTTCGTTAATAACTCTCTTGCCTGATCGGGAGTCATACCTTTGCTTTTTCTGCATTCACATAAAATAGCAACATATTCTTCAAGCTTATCGCAATTATCTGGATCAACAAAATTAGCTCCTGTTAAATCGTATCCGTATGATTCTGCTTTCTGAACAACTTTATCTCTATTTCCAAGTAATACCAAATCAGCAATATCTTCTTCCATAATCGTTACTGCTGCCTGGATTGTTCTAACATCATTTGTTTCTGGTAAAACAATTGTCTTTTTGTCTTTTTTCGCTCTGGCTTTAATTACATCTATAAATGACACGATAAAGACTCCTTTCTCAACTTGTAATCTCGTTTTTTTATTCATTGCGATGGAAAGTAAATACATTCTTTCCCCATAACTTTTCATGCATGGTCGCGTTCCGTCGTTTATTATATACCAACAAATTAAGTTTCACAAGCCCAATCCATCTTAATTTTCGTACTAAATTCAGTACAATTCATTTGTTAAAAACTTCTCATACTTTCAATCGATTTATTCAAAGATGCAAGAAATTTTTGCATAATTATTCATTTTTGATGAATTTTTACTATTATCTTTTTTCCCCAAAGAAAAAGATTGCAAGACAGCCCGGACCAGTGTGAGAAGCGATAACAGGTTCCAAAGCTTCCAGCATGATGTCTTTCGGATTCAGTTCCATCATTTTTTCTTTCATATATAACGCGTCTTCTTCACAATCTGCATGCGCAATACCAAAAACCTGATTTTCTGGTTCTTTCACAGATTCCTTCATCTGATGAAACAATTCATCCAACGCTTTCTTTCTTCCTCTTGCTTTACCATATACCTTAAGATGACCTTCATTATCCATATTCATTACTGGCTTAATGCTAAGAGCAGAACCAAACACTGCTGCAACAGTTGAGATTCTTCCACCTCGTTTTAAAAAGAACAAATCATCTACAGTAAACCAATGACACATGTTAAGCTTGTTCTCTTCTAACCATGCTGCCGTCTCTTCCATGGTTTTTCCTTCGTTTCTAAGCTTACATGCATAGTAAACCAATAACCCTTCCCCAAGAGTAGCACCTAATGTATCTACACAACGTATCTTGGAATCTTGATATGTTTCTTGCAAGTCAGAAGCAGCTAGCGATACAGACTGAAACGATCCACTAAGACCTGATGAAAAACCAATGTAGAGAATGTCTTTCTTCTCTTTCATCAGTTCACCCATGTAAGCTGTTGCTTTCTCTACATTAACTAATGATGTTCTAATATGTGCTTTACTATTCAATTTTTCATAAAAATAAGTTAAATCATTTTTCTGCCCTGGAATATAGGAAGAAAACTCTTCATCCTCAATATAATATGACAAAGACAAAATATGAAGATTATTCTCTTCGATGAAAGCCTGTGGCAGATTTGCTGAACTATCTGTAACAATTTCAAATAACATAAGTTTTCCCCCTGTGTATGTTTATATTAGTGTCATTATGCAAATTATAAGTTATTCTAATAGCCATTTCAACCCATATTTATAAGATTATTCTACATCATTTCAATTTACAATATACATTTTCCATAAAATCAGTAAAACTTGCACCTATTTATCAAACTGGATATAATACAATATATCTATTTCATTGGAGGTTTATGTATGACGAATCAAAAGACCGTGGGAATTGTTGCAGAATACAACCCCTTTCACAACGGACATCTCTATCAGCTTAGAGAAGCCAAACGCCTTTCAGGTGCTGATTTTGCAGTTGCGATTATGAGCGGTTCCTTTGTACAGCGTGGCACTCCTGCATTTCTTGACAAAATGAATCGCACAAAAATGGCTCTGGAAAGCGGAATTGACCTTGTAATCGAACTTCCTGTTCGTTATGCAACTGCCAGTGCTGAATATTTCTCTACGGGTGCTATTGCTTTATTAGAAAACCTTGGAATCATTGATTCTTTATGTTTTGGAAGTGAATGTGGGGACACAAAATCGATGAAAATTATTGCAGAATATATACAAAAAGACTGTGATGATTTTAACAAATCAATCTCCAAACATGTAAGAAACGGACTTTCTTTCCCTGTTGCAAGGGAAAAAGCATTGCATGAACATTGTAACTCTATCCCCGAAAATACTGTTCGTGATATTATTTCTTCACCAAATAATATATTAGGTATTGAATATTTAAAAGCTCTTTCCTATTTTAATAGCAATATAGCACCATTTACAGTGAAACGAAAGCAGACAGGCTATCATGATCTTTCCCTAGATATGGCTTCCGATGAAGATTACTCCATACATTCTGCTACAGCAATTCGCTCTTCATTGGAAAACCAAGCTGCTTTAGAATCAATCCGTTCCAGTGTACCTGACAATGTTTATCAGTTGCTTGAAGGTGCTAAAACATATCCCGTTACCAGTAATCTTCTCTCTGATATGCTTTATTATGCTATCGCTACAAGCACCGTTGAAGAATTATCCTCCATTCAGGACATTACCCCTGATTTGGCACGTACCATCAAAAACAGCTTGTCTGAATATGAAGATTTCGAACAGTTTATTTTTGTACTAAAATCAAAACAATTTACTTATACAAGAATTAGCCGCTGCCTACTTCATATCCTCTTGGGTATAAAAAATTACAACATAAAAGGATTGACTTCAACAGAAATTGCACCTTATGCTAGAGTTCTAGGATTTCGTCGTCCTGCTTCTGTTTTGCTAAAAGAAGCCAAGTACAAAAGCAAAATTCCTATTATAACAAAAATGGCCGATGCCGAAAACTTCCTCAATCTTTACGCTTACCAGATGTTATCGGAAGATATCTTCGCCACCAGCCTGTATAACCGCCTGGTATATCAGTCCTTTGGTTTGAAAGGCAAACATGATATCCAAACTTCACCAATTATTCTATAAGTTCTTCTAATTGATCTACTAAATCAGCAAATACTTTTAAAGCCTGTTCCACAGGTTCTTTGGAACTCATGTCCACTCCTGCCCCTTTTAGTAGATCGATTGGATCTTTACTGCTTCCACCACATAGGAAATTATGAATATACTCTTCCACTGCACTCTCGCCTTTTTCTAAAATGCGTTTCGATAAGGCAATTGCTGCAGAGTATCCTGTAGCGTACTGATATACATAAAAATTACGATAAAAATGAGGAATTCTTGCCCATTCCATAGCAATATCTTCGTCAATTACAACGTTATCTCCGTAATACTTTTTGTTTAAATCATAATACAATGCTGATAATGTTTCTGCCGTCAGCCCTTGACCTTCCTCTTCCATTTGATGGGTTAACATTTCAAATTCTGCAAACATTGTCTGGCGATATAGAGTACCACGGAACTGCTCCAAATGATAATTTATCAAGTAAGCCTTTTCTTTTTTATCCTTTGCATTTGCAATCAAGTGAGCCATTAACAACGCTTCATTACAAGTAGATGCAACTTCTGCAACGAAAATACGATAACCTGCATAGGTGATTGGCTGATTTTTATCCGAATAATAACTATGAATTGCATGGCCCATCTCGTGTGCTAAGGTGAAGGTATTTTTTAGATTATTTTGAAAATTCAAAAGCACAAACGGATGTGTTCCATAGGCTCCCCAGGAGTAAGCACCACTTCTTTTCCCTTCGTTTTCGTAAATATCAATCCAGCCATTATCAAATCCCTCTTGCAAGATGGAAAGGTATTCTTCACCCAAAGGTTTTAATCCTTCTTTTACAATCTGCTTCGCCTCATCAAATGAGACTTCCATTTTAAAGTCTGATACAATTGGTGCAAAAATGTCATACATATGCAGTTCATCCACTTTAAGTGCTTTCTTTCGAATCTCCATGTATTTATACATAGCAGGAAGGTTTTCATGCACCGCCTCGATTAAATTCTTATAAACTTCAACTGGGATGCGGCTTCCATTCAGGGCACTTTCCAAAGATGAATCGAATTTACGTGCTCTCGCATAAAAAATATCCTTCTTTACATTGGTGCTATATAGGCTTGCAAGCGTATTTTTTAATTTTTTATAGGAAGAATAGAGACCTTTAAAGGCTTCTTCTCTTACTCTCCTGTCTGGACTTTCTAGCAATTTAATATAACGGCCATGTGTGATTTCTATTTCTTCTCCATCCTCATCTTTAATGATAGGGAATTTAATATCTGCATTATTTAACATAGAAAATGTATTATCCGGACCATCAGCAATTTCTGCAGTTTGCGCAAGCAACTCTTCCATTTCAGAAGATAATGTATGTGGCTTATCTTTCATAATTTCTTCAATCATACGCTGATACTGTAACAATTCTATCTTTTCTTCATAAAATGAACGGATTTTTTCCTCTGGAATTGTTAATATCTCTGGTGTTGCAAAAGATAATGCACTATTGACAGTCATCATTACATTTGTTGCTTTATCCGCAAGGTCCTGATACGTTCCATTCGTTGTATCCTCATGGAACTTCTGGTTTGCATAGACATACACACGTTCCACGAGTCCATCAACCTTATCACTTAACGACAGAAAAGAGTATAGACTTTCAGCGGAATCTCCTAATTTTCCTTGATACTGTTTTAATTCATCGACTAAGGTATGAATGACTTCGACTTCCTGTTGCCACTTATCATCATTCTCATATAAATCTTCAATTTTCCACTTAAATTGTGGTTCTACTTCATTTCTCTTTTTCAATTTGTTAGCCATTTATTTACCACCTTTCTTGTTCACACTATGTAGTTTTCCCCTAGAGTTTTAGTTATACCCTCTTACTATAAATCATAAAATATATGTAAGCAATAGTTTTTATAGAAAGCAGGAAAACAATTGAAAAAATTTTTAATCTCTTTTTCTACTATTTCCTTTTTACTTTTACTACTAGTTTTCCCAACTATCTCGTTAAAAGGTGCAAAAACCGGTTTAATGCTTTGGTTCCAGACAGTACTGCCAACCTTATTGCCATTTATGATTGTGTCGAATCTGATTATGCAGCTTAATGTGACAGATTGTCTGACCTCTTTTTTTTATCCTACTCTTGGCAGGCTGCTCGGTCTATCCAAACCTGGCTGCTATCCTTTTCTCATTGGAATGCTTTCAGGCTATCCAGTTGGTGCAAAGGCTTGTGCAGACCTTATTGCATCTGGTCAAATTAGTAAAGATGAAGGTCAGTATCTGCTATGTTTCTGCAATAATGCAAGTCCTATGTTTATCATCAGTTTTGTTGCAATGCAATGCCTTAATATAAAACACAAACCATTTATCATTCTCGGAATCGTATATGGCAGTGCTCTGCTAACCGGGATTGTTTACCGGATTTTACATAGAAAAGCTTTACAAGCAGTAAAATTAACCAATTCAAAACTTACTGTTGTACCTTATTCTTCCAAACCTGCACGAGTTCCTGCTTTTGACATATTAGATCAAACTATTTTAAATGCATTTACAATCTTAGTAAAAGTTGGTGGATATATCATACTCTTTTCCATCCTTGCAGAAATTGTATTGCATATTACGTTCATCCCCGAAACCTTTCGCTACTTTCTGATTGGTTTTTTAGAAATCACAACAGGTTCTGCTGCTATCAGTTTTGCACAGTTTTCTTTTACAAAAAAAATAATCCTGACCAATGCTCTCACTGCATTCGGCGGACTTTCAAGCCACGCACAAACTTACAGTGTTATCATTCACTCAGGACTATCTATAAAAAATTATTTTCTATTCAAATGTATCAACGCTGGTATTGCTGGATTATGCACCTTATTATTCGTCAGCGTCATCTAGAAATGTATTTTCATCAAACTGAAAGTCATCTTCTTCCTCAACTGCTTCTGGTTGTGCATACTCCGTTTGCCCTACATTAGCAGCAGCGGCTTCATCTTGTACCAGCTCGCTTCGATTGCTTGCAATCACATCCAAACTTCCCTTTAATGATTCTAATAAGCCTTCATACTGGCTTTTAGAATTATTATAGGAAGCTGACAATACTGCTTCTGCCCCAGAAAGCAACTCATTGGTATAGTTTAATGCACCAACACGAATCTGATCTGCATCCTGTCTAGCCTGCGCAAGCATCTGATTGGCTTGCTCTGTGGCTTGATTCACAACTTCATTTGCTTGGTAATAAGCCTGTTGCATAATCTGATGTTCATCAATTAAAGCATTGGTTTGTGCCTCAGCTTCTGCCAGCATATTATTCGCTTTTTCCTGTGCATCCTGAAGAATTGCATCACGGTTGGATATAATCTTCTGATATCTCTTTATCTCGTCAGGAGTCCTAAGTCTTAATTCATCCAATAAATCGTACAATTGGTCTTTTGGCACGACTACTTTCGTAGAAGATAGTGGCTGCATCTTACAGCTTTCAACAAATTCATATATTTCTTCAATTAACTGTTCAATCTTACTTACTCCCATAGGTAACGCTCCTTTATTTTAATTTCAACTATGGTTAAACTTTTCGTTAAGCTTTTCTATTACTAATGGGGGTACAATCTGGCTTACATCAGAACCATAAAATGCAAACTCTTTTGCAATGCTGGAACTAATATAAGAATATTCTACATTAGTGGTAAAGAATATCGTATCAATCTCTGGATTCGCCTTATGATTCGCCTGTGCAATCTGCAGCTCATATTCAAAATCCGTTATGGCACGAAGCCCCCTTACGATTACATTGACATTCTTCATTTTGGCATAGTCAACAAGTAAGCCCGAAAAACTTTCTACTTCTACATTCGGTATGTTTTCTGTAACCCGTTTTATCATATCCACTCTTTCATCTGGTGTAAAAAGCGCATTCTTAGCACTGTTATTTAACACACCGATAATGAGCTTGTCTACTACTTTTGAAGATCTTGTAATAATATCCAAATGTCCTAATGTAATTGGATCGAAACTACCTGGGTAGATCCCTACTTTCATAAAAAAACTCCCAACTTTAGTTATTTCAATGCAATAAATACATGCTTATTCGTCTTGTAATTTTTTTCATTTTCTAATTGAAGTCCAATACTTTCCAAATAAGAAAAATCGGTTTCCAGTGATGCTTCCACAACAATAATCGTGTCTTCGTTAAGTAAGCAAGAACCTGCTAACTTAATTAATACTTCTTTCTCTAGTTCATGATTATATGGCGGATCCATAAAGATACAGTCAAAACATTTCTGACTCTGTTCTAATCGGTTCAGGGCGTCAAAAACATTCATCTTAAGCAAAGTTGCATCTGATTCCAACTTCGTTTTCTTCAGATTATTCTGTATACAGTCTAAGGCATCCTTACCTTGTTCTACAAATACTGCTTCTCTTGCACCACGGCTTAAAGCCTCTATTCCTATTGCACCACTTCCGCTGAACAAATCCAAAAACAGACAATCTGCTATATAGGGCTGTAGCATATTAAACAAGGTTTCTTTCGTCCGATCCTGTGTAGGACGCGTATCAAGTCCACTCGGCGCAACCAAAGGTATTCTTTTCGCCTTTCCTGCAATCACACGCATACTGTTCTCCTCTGTGTTCAAATCTTTACAATACCTATAGTGTACTTCATAATCCGCCACTTTTCAATAGCAACTTAAGAAATACTATGAATAAATCGTGCAAATGCCTTTTGTCCTTCTTCTGTTCTCTTGAACACACCAGCATCTTCAAGCACCTTCATAAATACATTTCCAATTTCTTTTGTTACAATATCATGAACATTTTCACTTGTAATACATTCATAGTTCTTAGAGAATGCTTCCACCCAGTCAGCATGTTTTTCAATCGTTTCACTAGCTCGGATGTCTTTTCCAGAAACAATCGCATCTTCTAGCTGTTCCATCTCTTCTTTTAGTCTAGCTGGGAGCACAGCAAGACCCATAACTTCAATCAGTCCAATATTTTCTTTCTTTATGTGATGAAGTTCTGCATGTGGATGGTATACACCTAGTGGATGTTCTTTTGTTGTAATATTGTTTCGAAGCACTAAATCTAATTCATACTTATCTCCACGTTTTCTTGCAATAGGGGTAATGGTATTATGGGGTTCTCCATCTGTTTGCGCAAAGATAAATGCTTCTTCATCCGTATACCCTCTCCACTTATCTAAAATGTGAGAAGCTAATTCTACAATTGGTTCCGTTTCAGTTCCTGCAAGTCGAATTACTGACATAGGCCATGCCACAATACCAGCCTCTACGTTTTCAAAACCAGGAACTTTGAATGTTGATTCCACTTTCGCTTTTGCCATAGCGAATTCGTAATTTCCACCTTGGAAATGTTCATGTGTCAGAATAGAACCACCTACAATCGGTAAATCTGCATTGGAACCAACAAAGTAATGTGGGAATTGTTTTACAAAATCGAATAATTTTGCAAATGCCAAACGATTGATTTTCATTGGTTCATGCTTTGCATTTAACAAAATACAATGCTCGTTATAGTATACGTAAGGGGAATACTGGAATCCCCATTGTTCTCCAAGAATAGTAACCGGTATAATTCTGTGATTCTGTCTGGCTGGGTGGTTTACTCTTCCTGCATAACCTTCATTTTCTACACAAAGCTGACATTTTGGATACGCAGCCTGTTTTGCATTTCTTGCTGCTGCAATGGCACGAGGGTCTTTCTCAGGTTTTGATAAGTTAATTGTGATATCCAAATCCCCATATTTGGTTTCTGCAACCCATTTCATGTCTTTTGACACTCGATATCTTCTAATATAATTGGAGTCCTGAGACAATTTATAAAAATAGTCTGTGGCTTTCTTAGGGTCTTCTTTATAGAAAGAACGGAATGATTTAATGATTCTGCTTGGGCGTTCTACGAAAATCCCCATAATTTTTGTATCGAACAGATCACGATATGTAGTCGTATTTTCTTCTAATAAGCCATTTAAAACAGCATAATCAAGCAGTTCTTCTAATATATCTGGCAGTTTTTTCACCCATTCTTCTTCTGATAGTTCGTGCCCCTCTTTTATAAAATCAAGTTCATCTAGCTGAAATAGTTCTAACAATCTGTTCTGAATATACAGTTCATCTTCTTTTTCTATTAATCCTGTTGCAATGGCGTAATCTAGTAAGTCTCTAATATTATTTCTAATCATAATGTCCTCCAAAAACTGTCCCGTAAAACAGCTATATTTTACTTTTCTTTATTATAGTAAATTATTTTTACTTTTTCAAGATAATAAAAGACTCCCTTATGCAAATATATGTTTTGCACCAGGGAGCTTTTTCATCATTTTCTATTCCGCATCAAGATACAGCTTCACACTCTCACTGCCATCTGAAACGGTGACAGCATCCTCTTTAAAGTGATTTACCAATCTTTAGCCAGACTACTCCATTTTGACATTTCGCAACCTTCTCCACTCCTGTATTTAAAGATGTAACTTTGATTTTTTCGTCTGGTTTGGCATTGAGTTTTATAGAAACCATTTTGGAACTGTTAAGGTCTTCCGCTTTAAAATTGCTTTAAATAATTCTTTCTTTAATAGCAAACGAGCTAGTTCGTAATATTTTGTTGTAGGTATGGAATTTCACTTTACAATTCACTTGAAAATAGAAATAGAGAAGTTTCATCAGTCATGGTACAATGTTTAACGACCAAGAAAAGCACCACCAAGAAAGAAGAACTTCTCTATGACTAATAATAACAAAAACAAAGAAAAATTCTAGACCTAAACTCATATTTTCAAGAGAACTGTTATCGTGAAATCCTTTTATTTGAAAGATTTCAAAAATGTTCGTAAAAAAATTTTTTTATATTGTCTAATATATAGGAGGGAAAAAATGAAAAAATCTATTGACAATGAAAAAATGTATGAAATAGTAGAAAAATACAGCGATGAAATACTTCGAATGTCTTATATATATTTAAATAACTTAGATGCTGCGTATGAGGTTGTTCAAAATGTGTTTTTAAAGGTGTATTTGAATTATTGGCAATTTAATGGGCGTTCAACAGAGCATACATGGATTTTTAGAATTGTAATCAACGAATGTAAAAATTATTTAAAATCGGCTTGGAAAACAAGAATTGTTTTAAGTAATGATTTCAGTAAAGAAACTTTTGAACCCCAATATGAATCAAACAGAAATGAAGAATTAATAAGTATTATTCAATCTCTGCCAGCTAAGTATAAAGAAGTCATTTTATTATATTATTATGAAGAACTTAAAATACGAGAAATAAGTAAAATACTACATATAAGCCAATCAACGGTGGGAAGTAGGCTTATAAAGGCACGTGAATTATTAAAAAAAGAAATGAAGGAGAGAAATGTATATGAAAAATTTCAAAGATTATTGTAATGAAGAGCTTGATTTTGTTACAATGAATAAGAATCAAAAATCTGATATTTTAGATAAGTGTATTGTCAAAAGTACTATGAAATCCATCATAATTAAAAATTTTTCATCTAAATATTATTTAAATAAAATTGCAATCAGTTGTTTGTGTATAGTGGTTAGTATTTTCGGTATTAAATATTATGTTAATACTAATAAACTAGATAATCATACAATAATTTTCCCTACCGAAAATAGTAAGTTAGTTTGTGAAAATAAAATAAAATTACCTGATGGTAAAGAAACAGAATGGACTTATGAAGAAGTATGTACTTACTTTGGTAAAAATATTGAATTATCTAAAGTACCAGAGAATTTAAAAATATCTACATTAAAAGATCCAAAAATTGTGTATATTAACGAAAACAATGAAGTTACATTTGATAATATCGAAGTTACTTATCAAGAAAAAAAAGTTCTAGAATCAGGAGCATACATTAATATTCTTATGTCAAAAGATAAAATGCCAATTGTTGATGAAATATTTGTGGGAGATACAAATTCATTTATCAGTGGAGTAAATGTGAATATATATAAATTAGGTGTGAATAACTATAGGATAGAATTTATGTATGATGACATCGGATATATAATAACAACCTCTTTAATCGAACAAAATGCTATTACAGACATACTGAAAAGTATTATAAAATAGTATATTCCAATATAATAATTGTGAATTTAAAAATGTACTCCTGAACTAGCGTTAATTTTAAGCCAACCCATGATAGAATCAAAGTATATTATTAATGGGCAAATATGGGCAGCACCAATGAAAAAGGTACGCTGCCCATATTTATAATGTAAGATGAGTTCTATAATGCAATAAATATAAAATACATATCAAGACACAAAAATATTTCTAAAAGGGTGTAAATATTGTAGCTACTCAAAAGAAGACAAGTCATATTCTTCATATATTTCATTAGATAACGTATCTACTTTATTTTTTAATTCAAGATCATCAGTTAACAGATTATCTTCATTCTCATCAATTGGAACTTTTCCAAATACTACCCCCAAAGGAATATACCATGCATTATCTTCTGAATACCTTAAAAATAACATATATGATTCGTTATTTTTCATTTTACAATAACCATCAATATGGTAATTAGTATTACTTTTTTCATCAAAAAATTCATTTTCTAAAATTTTAATTGTATCTCCAACAGAAAGCGCTGAATTAGGCGTAGTAGTGTTTATAGAATCAATTCTAATATCTGATAGTGTATATCCTAAGTTAATGCATCCATTCTCAGCATAAAATACTTGAGATGGCTCCTCGTTTATCTTAGTACCTGTAATAATGATATCTGCATCTTCCTTCAATTCTTCAATATTATCATAATTATCAACCTTAGCACATACTACTTCTTCTTTAATTGTGTTATTAGACATTCTCAAGTGCATAATACCCTTTGCTCCAAATAAAATGAATATTGTAGAAAAAACTACAATTAATAGTGTTTTGTTTTTTAATTTACTTTTCATAATTTTACTATTCCTCCTGATCTTATTAATAATATAATGCATTTATTCCTGATATATCATCTGACAATGGATAAGCTTTCCCATTAAATCCAGTCGCTCTCATAACAGCTGCTGACATATTAACTGGTGCACTAGGATGCGCCAGTCCTAATGCATGCCCACATTCATGTACAATTGTTTCATTTCGTACTGATGAAGAAGCGTCAAAAAAGGCCTTATAAAAAATAATCATATGTTTCTCTGCCCCATTTTGGTTATGATATGTAACACCATACGTGCCATTATCAACACTACTAAATGACGTAAAATAAATATTGGCACTACTATAAGTTAATGCATTTGTAAAGCCGAAACTGCTATATGCTCGTTTCCATTTTTTTAAATATGTATTGACGCTATAACTTGAGAGTGATGAATCTACATAATAACTAATGCTATTTGGAGATGAGAACTTGTATCCATTTAAAGTATATGCCTTTGCGGTAGTTGATGTTAAAAATAAACAAATACAGTAGAATAAAATACCAGTTGTTGATTTAATAATTTTTTTCATAATTACTACATCCTTTCATAAATTTAGTTGATAAGTTACTTTCTCACAATAAAATTATAAATAAATTCTTATATAGTGTCAAATTTTATATTTTTTCCCTTTTTTCGGGTGAATTATAAAACGAAAGTCCCATTTTCGTCCCATTCAATTTCTTTTGGATTTGAAAGTGGTGAATTGTAAAACGAGATTCCCATTTGTAATTCAAGAATCCCATTTCCACCC
>CALFNR010000211.1:0-13097 GCA_937903005.1 uncultured Lachnoclostridium sp.
GTTTAAAAAAGTCTATAAGAGCACCTTTTTCATTGGCGGTAAGAACTGATTCAAATTCCGCTAATAAGTCCTGAAAAATGTGGACAAATTTTAATATACTTTCTGAATTGGATAAACAGATGCTCTGCCACATTTCAGGAGAGGAAGAGGAAATTCTTGTAATGTCCTTAAATCCTCCAGCGGCAAGGCTTTTCATTGTTCCATCCAAATCCTTAGACTGCACCATGTTAACTAGAGATGCAGAGATAACATGAGGTACATGGCTGATGGCAGCAGTAACATCATCATGTTTCTTGCAATCCATTACTACTGGAATAGCAGCAGTACAAGCAACTAATTCCTGCAGTAAGGAAAGCTGTTCTTGTGTAGTATCCTCAGTAGGAGTTAATATGTAGTAGGCATTTTCCAGAAGCCTAGCATGGGCATTGTCATAACCTGTTTTTTCAGAACCTGCCATTGGATGCCCACCTATAAAATGCTTTGTCAATCCAAGTTTCTTTACAGCTTCGTGCATAGCACCTTTTACAGAGCCAACATCAGTAATAATGGAGGATGGCTTTATGATTGATTTTAACTGTGCCAGATAATTTATATTGGTAAGGACTGGCCCACACAATATAATTAAATCACACAATTTAAAATCTTCCTCTAGATTATGGGTTATCTTTGATAATGTTCCATCTTGTAAAGCTAATTCTAAGTTCGCATTTTTGGAATCGGTATGATGATCATAGCCGATTAATGTAAATCCGGGATGTTTTTCTTTTAAGGCTTTTGCGATGGAACCTCCAATTAATCCAAAGCCAATAAAGCCAACTGTTATATCCTCCATTATAAAATCCTCCTAATTAAAATGTACGATTCATTACTTTTGCAATCGGTCTTAACTCATTGCAAAGCTCATCAAACTGTGGAAATGTTAATGACTGTGGTCCGTCTGATAACGCAATTGCTGGATTTGGATGAGTTTCAATCATTAAACCATCAGCACCAGCTGCGATAGCGGACATAGCAAGTGGTTTTACATAATTTCTTACACCAGTTGCATGGCTAGGGTCTACAATAATTGGTAAATGACTCTTTTCCTTAATAACCGGAACAGCGCTGATATCAAGAGTATTTCTTGTAGCTGTTTCAAAAGTACGGATTCCACGTTCACATAACACAACATTTTGATTTCCTTCTGCCATAATATATTCGGCAGCATTTAACCATTCATCTATTGTAGCAGATAAACCTCGTTTTAGCAAAATAGGAAGACCGGTTTTACCAGCTTCTTTTAATAAATAGAAGTTTTGCATATTTCTGGCACCAATTTGAAGCATATCTACATATTTTACAGCAGCTTCAATTGCAGCTAAGCTTGTTACCTCACATACAACAGCTAAACCAGTTTCCTCTCTGGCTGCTTTCATAATTTTTAAACCTTCCTCCTCTAAACCTTGGAAGGAGTATGGAGATGTTCTTGGCTTATATGCACCACCTCTTAAAATCTGAGCACCAGACTTTTTGATGGCTTTTGCTGTTTCCATTACCTGTTCTTCGCTTTCTACAGCACAAGGACCAGACATAATGACGATTTCAGAACCGCCGATTTTCGTGTTGCCAACTTCAATTACGCTGGATTCTGGATGAAATTTACGGTTGGATAATTTATAGCTTTCTGTTACTTCTACAATTTTGTCTACGCCTTCTGCGATCTCAAGATTGCATCCGCGAATTTTTTGTTTGTCTCCAATTACACCGATGATAGTTACCTCCTCGCCAGTAGAGACATGTGTTTCAAGACCTTTTTCTTCTACGAGGCCTAAAACTTTTTTTACTGACTCTTCATTTGCATTTGGTTTCATTACGATAATCATAATTCATTCTCCATTCTTTTATATTTTATCCATGCTTTCCATAATTACAATGGAAGTATTAGGAATTTTGTTCTGTTCCAATTGATGAATATAGTTTAATACTTTAAGGCAAAAATGTCAACACTTTAAAGCATTAAACTTTAAACCGTTACGCTTTAAAGCAATAAAGAATTCGGAGTTACAAGACATTATTAAACTACACTTCCAATTCTTTGTACAGTTATTAACATAAATAGTTTGCCATCATCGTAAAATGAAACAAGGGTTGAATTTGACGCACGAAATTCAGTAATCCTAAGTATTGTGCGAAGGAAAGGGGCCGTATATGGAAAAATGGAATGTAGCGCAGATTCGAAATGTCGCCGTCCTGGGACACGGAAGCTGTGGAAAAACAACTCTCGTGGAAGCACTTGCCTACACCACAGGGGTAATAGACCGTTTGGGAAAAGTTGAAGATGGAAATACCATCAGTGACTATGATAAAGAAGAAGGCAAACGATTCTTTTCAATCAATACTTCCATAGTACCACTAAAGTGGGAAAGCACAAAAATGAATCTGCTGGATACTCCAGGATATTTTGATTTCATTGGAGAGGTTGAAGAAGCTATGTACGTAGCAGATGCTGCGATAATTGTGATTTCTGGAAAAGCTGGAGTTGAAGTAGGTACAAGAAAGGCGTGGGAATACTGCGAAAAACGTAATATACCGCGGCTGTTCTTTGTTTCCGATATGGATGATGGTCAGGCAGATTTTAAGGGTGTTGTGGAAGAACTAACGAGTCTGTATGGAAAGAAAATTGCCCCATTCCATTTGCCAATCAGAGAAAATGGAGTATTTACTGGATTTGTGAATGTAGTCAAAATGAAGGGAAGAAGGTTCACAAAGAATAGTGCCTATGAGGAATGTGATATCCCAAATTCAGTAGGGGATGAACTAGGAAAGTATAGAGAACTTCTAGTGGAAGCAGTGGCAGAAACAGATGAAGCGCTGCTTGAAAAGTATTTTGATGGGGAAGAATTTACACAGAAAGAAATCTCTGCAGCGCTCCAGCAAAGCGTTCAAGAAAACTCTTTGGTTCCAGTACTGATGGGTTCTGGAACGAAGGTGCAGGGAACTACAATGCTTTTACAAGCGATTGAAAAATATTTTCCTCATCCAGGAAAGACTTCGAAAAAGGGAACGAATCAGAAGAATAAGAATGAGTTTGTAGCGCAGTATGAGAAAGACAAACCAATGACGGCACAGGTGTTTAAGACGATTGCTGATCCATTTATAGGAAAATTTTCTTTTGTTAAGGTATATTCAGGAGTACTAAAATCAGATGCTTCTATATTTAACGTGAATAAGGGAACTGAAGAAAAAATCTCTAGGCTGTATGTGCTAAGAGGAAAAGAGCAGATTGAGGTAAATGAACTTGTGGCAGGCGATATTGGGGCAATTGCAAAACTTAGCTGTACTGTAACAGGTGATAGTCTTGCAACGAAGGAGGTTCCTGTTTTATATGATTCTTTTGCATTTTCAAAGCCATATACCTATGTACGATATGAGGCAAAGAAAAAGGGGGATGACGATAAGATTTCACAGGCGTTCCAGAAGGTGTTAGAGGAGGATCGGACATTAAAACTAGTACATGACGTGAGCAACCGTCAGACGTTGTTATATGGAATTGGAGAACAGCATCTAGAGGTGGTGTTAAGCAAACTTTCCAATCGGTACAAGGTGGAACTGGAAACGTTAAAACCAAGAGTTCCTTATAAAGAGACCATTCGGAAGAAAGTTAGTGTTCAGGGTAAGTATAAAAAACAATCTGGTGGACATGGGCAGTATGGAGACGTGCATATGGATTTTGAACCGTTAGCTGAATTGGAACAGCCTTATGTGTTTGAAGAATGTATCTTTGGTGGAGCAATTCCAAAAAATTATTTTCCTGCAGTAGAGAAAGGGGTAGTAGAAAGCTTAGCAAAAGGGCCTCTTGCTGGTTACCCCGTTGTGGGGATTCATGCTGTATTGACAGATGGTTCATATCATCCAGTAGACTCTTCGGAGCTTGCGTTTAAAATGGCAGCCATACAGGCATTTAAGCAAGGATTTATGAAAGCATCTCCTGTTTTATTAGAGCCAGTCGTGAATCTGATTGTTGTTGTTCCAGATAAATTTACAGGAGACGTTATGGGGGATTTAAACAAAAGACGTGGCAGAGTACTAGGTATTGCCCCAACGGATACTGGAAAACAAGAGATTACGGCAGATATTCCATTAGCAGAAGTGTTCGATTATTCAACTGCGCTTCGTTCTATGACAGGTGGGTATGGAGAGTTTTCTTATGAATTTGCAAGATATGAGCAGGCACCTTTTGATGTGCAGGAAAAGGTTGTGAAAGAATCCAAGGAAAACGAGGCAGTATAACAAAAGAGCAGGGGTATTTTCAGGTTGCGTCCTGTAGGGAATTGTTCTAAAATGTACCTTAATAAAGAAAAGAGGTGCGCCTATGGGAATGAATGATACACCAAAGGGAGAAAGAGTACATATTGCAGTATTTGGCAGGAGAAATGCTGGAAAGTCCAGCTTAATTAATAGCATAACCGGACAGGAACTGTCGATTGTATCAGATGTGCGAGGAACGACTACCGATCCCGTGTATAAGGCGATGGAGCTGCTTCCGTTAGGTCCGGTTATGATGATTGATACGCCTGGACTTGATGATGAAGGGGAGTTAGGACAGTTACGAATAGAGAAAACTAGAATGGTTTTGAATAAGGCAGATGTTGCACTGGTTGTATTGGATGGTGCTTCAATGATAGAAAAAGGCATAGATAAAGAAGAAACAGATCTGTCAGTGGAACTGGAATTGTTAAAACAGATTAAAGAACGAGAACTTCCTTATAAGATTATTTTAAATAAGAAAGAAGTGTGTTTGGATAAAGATAAAGCTGTTGCATTTTTAAAGAAAGAACTTGGGGCGGAGGAAGTCTTTTGTGTCAGTGCAAAAAACAAGGATGGCATTCATGAGTTAAAAGAAGCGTTAAGTGTAATTGTGCAGACAGAGGACAGTGTAAGAAGAATAGTAGGAGATTTATTAGAGCCAAATGATTTTGTAGTGCTTGTAGTGCCAATTGATTCTGCAGCACCAAAAGGAAGGCTCATTCTGCCACAACAGCAGACCATACGTGATGTGTTAGAAGCAGGAGCAAATGCCATTGTAGTAAGGGATACGGAACTTGCCCAAACGCTGAAAAGTCTTGGAAAAAGACCGAAACTGGTGATTACGGATTCACAAGCATTTGAAAGGGTGTCAAAAGATACACCAGAGGATATTTTACTTACGTCGTTTTCCATTTTATTTTCCCGTTATAAAGGAAATCTGGCACAACAGGTGCAAGGAGCAAAGGCAGTGGAAACTTTAGAAGATGGAGATTGCATTCTGATGGCTGAGGGATGTACCCATCATAGGCAATGTGATGATATTGGAACGGTAAAGCTGCCTAGATGGATTAGGCAGTATACAGGTAAGAATATTGTGATTGAAACTTCCAGTGGGACAGGCTTTCCAAACGATTTATCCAAGTATAAGATGGTTGTGCATTGTGGCGGATGTACGCTTAATAAGAAGGAAATGCAGTATCGATTAGGACAGGCGAAAAAACAAGGTGTGCCGATTGTGAATTATGGGGTGATGATTGCGTATATGAAAGGGATACTTAAGAGAAGCTTGGAGCCGTTTGGGGAGGAGTTGGGTGATAAATGACAGTTTACTATATGGGGGATAAACTATTTGGTATCAATAAATAGATTGTTTTGAATTTCTAATATATGGTATACTTATGGTATAAGTGAAGTTTATGAGGAGAAAGAAGTATGAGTTATCAGATAAATGTTAAAAATTTTGGGAAAATTAAAAAGGCGAAAGTGGAAGTGTCTCCTCTGACCTTTTTTGTTGGAGATAATAATAGTGGGAAAAGTTATTTGCTTACGTTACTATGGGGGTTACAATCAGAAAAGTTAATTCAGGTACTTACAAGAAATATAGAGAAAATAGATAAAAAGTATTACCAAGATATTTATGATAAAATTAAGTTGTTTGTGAGTGAAGCTAGAGAACCTGATGATGAAATATCATTTGATATAAGTGAGTTTGAAGGATTGATTAATCAACTTCTTATGAAGAATCGTAATATGTTTGTGCAAAAACTTTTTAATAGTGAAAATATGTCGATAGGGAAATTGAGTGTTGAGTTGGAAAAGAAAAATAGAATATCGTTAAGTATAGATGATGTAAGTGAGGACGTTATATGCTATTTTGCTGATTATATGGGGGCAGATATCGGACAAATGAGGTCGAGAACAGAACAGATTGTAGCTGATATTTTAGAGTTTATGATTCAGAGAATATTAAATGAAACAGTAATTATTGCAGAGAAAAATATCTATTTCCCTGCCTCTAGAACAGGATTTCTTTTAGCAAAGGATTCTATTAATCAGACAGGGCGAGAAAAGACATTTACGCTTGTTTTAGATGAAGAAGAGCAGAAAATGGAGCCATTTACAATGCCAATATTGCATTTTTTGAATTATCTTGATGATAAGGAACTTGACACAGATGAAAATAGGTATCAAAAAATATGCGATTTCATCGAAAATGAAGTAGTGCATGGTAAAGTAGTGCGTGGAGGTGCTATACAAAACAAAGTTGAGTACATCCCATCATCACAGGATATAGCGTTGCCAATGCGGACTTCATCTGCAGTTGTTACAGAGTTAGTGCCTTTGCTTTTGATTTTAAAATCTTCAAAAGAGATTGGGCAGTTATGCTACGAAGAACCAGAAATGTGCCTACATCCAGAATTACAGTTACAAATGGCAAGAATATTAATTCAATTAGCCAATCTTAAAACAAACGTAATCGCAACAACCCATAGCGACATTATTTTACAGCACGTAAACAATATGTGCCGTTTGGCTGAAATAGAAAAGCCTGATGAGCTCATGGAACGTTATGGACTTACAAAGGACGATTGTATTCGTTTTCAGGATGTGTCGGTTTATCAGTTTACGAATAAAGGAGATTATTCAACAGTAAAAGAACTCAAACCAAATGAAGATGGCTTTCACATACCGACATTTAGCAATGCATTACTAAATATATTGGAGCAGACAACAGATATTCAAGAATATAAAGAACAGGAGGATTAAAATGCTTCCTGTACATATAAAAGAAAAACTAGATAATTTTTTCTTAGAAAAGGAATTTGCCATAGTCGAGGCAAACGGTAAAATTACCTTGCGTGAAAAAAGCAAAACGGGAAAAGCAGAATTAGTGTGTACGTTTGACGAAGAAAGTATCGTGTTCTTAAGACCTGAACAAAAAGTACTTCCATATCTTGATACACAAAAACCTGGAGCTACGTCCTGTGCAGATGTGTTTGTTTTTAAAAAGCAGAAAGCAAATGATACGTTTGATTTACATATGTTTGAGTTTAAAAAAACAGTTAATACAACGCATTACTCAAAAGTGAAACATCAATTTACAATGGGCATATATAATGCGAGAGCGATAGCAGGTTTTCTAGGAATGGATTTAGGAAAAATCTATTTGTATATTGGTTATCGAAACGACGAAATGATTTCCAATAAGAACAGTTCGTTAATTTCCTTGAGAGCTAATAATAACTTACAGTCGATGGCTAACATGAAAGAATGGAAAACTAGAGAATGTACGCTTGAAATTGATAAAGAAAAGAAAATATTTGTTTTCGAAAAGATAGTATTAGATGAAGAAGGCTACGGCACTATAAAAGTAACCACCTTGGAGAGATAGGACTAATGTTTACTTGACTTGTACATACCTTTCCCTTATAATGATTTAGTATTTATACAAATAACGAAAGATTGTATTCTAGAAGAAAAGAGCGTGTGATAATGATAAAAAGCATGACTGGCTTTGGCAGATGCGAGATTGCTACAAATGAAAAAAAGATTTTAGTCGAGATGAAAGCGGTAAATCATAGATACTGTGATATGTCTATTAAATTACCAAAGAAACTGAATTTTTTCGAAGTTGCAATCAGGAACTTAATGAAGGAATATGTAGTTCGAGGCAAGGTTGATATTTTCATTACATATGAAGATTTCACCAAAGCAAAGGAATGTGTAAAATATAACGAGGATATTGCAAGAGACTACTATAATAACCTAGAAAAAATGGCAATTACCTTTAAATTGAAAAATGATTTATCAGCTCAGACATTGTCTAAATACCCAGATGTATTTACATTGGAAGAGCAGACGATTGATGAAGAAGAAATCTGGGGGCAGTTGGAAGAAGCAGTTCGTAAAGCGGCGCAGAGTTTTTTAGACGCGAGAATTGCAGAAGGTATGCATTTAAAACAAGATATTAATGGAAAACTGGATGAAATGTACGAATTAGTAGAACGTATTGAGAACCGTTCTCCAAGCATTGTGGATGAATACCGCAAACGTCTTACCAGCAAAGTGGAAGAATTATTAGGTGATACAAAATTAGACGAGAGCGCTCTTGCAACTGAGATTATAATTTATGCAGATAAAATATGCGTGGATGAAGAAACAGTCCGCTTAAAGAGCCATATCAAAAATATGAAGGCAACACTTGACATGGAAGAAAGTGTCGGACGAAAATTGGATTTCATTGCACAGGAAATGAATCGTGAGGCGAACACAATATTATCAAAAGCTTCTGATTTGGAGGCTTCCAATTATGCAATTGATCTAAAAACAGGAATTGAAAAAATCAGAGAACAGATTCAGAATATCGAATAATTCTGAAAGGCTTGATTAGATGAATAAATTAGTGAATATTGGATATGGCAATTTGGTTAATATAGATAAAATGATTGCTGTTGTCAGCCCAGATGCGGCGCCTGTTAAGAGAATGATTCAATCCGCAAAGGATTCAGGGACAGCCATTGATGGAACATGCGGTCGAAAGACAAAAGCAGTAATTGTTATGGAAAACGGAAGCATTGTCCTGTCAGCATTATTGCCAGATACCATATCAAATAGAGTGAATAGCGATATAAGTAAAGGTGAAGAATATGAGTCATAGAGGGATTTTGACAGTTGTTTCCGGTTTTTCAGGAGCTGGAAAAGGCACTGTTATGAAAGAGCTTGTAAAGAAGCCAGATTATAAACTTTCCATTTCTGCCACTACAAGACTTCCAAGAGAAGGAGAAGCAGATGGAAGAGAATATTTCTTTTTGACAAGAGAAAAATTTGAGAGTATGATAGAGGCAGGACAGTTTATCGAGCATGCGGAATATGTAGGTAATTATTATGGAACACCGAAAAAGTATGTGGAAGAACAGTTAGAGGCAGGATATAATGTAATCCTTGAGATTGAAATTCAAGGTGCGTTACATGTGAAGGAAGTATTTCCAGATGCTCTTTTGTTATTCATCGTACCACCAAGTGCAAAGATATTAAAAGAACGCTTAATCAATCGTGGTACTGAAGATACCACTACGGTGAACAAAAGGATGAACCGTGCTGTAGAAGAAGCTCAGTATATGGGACAGTATGATTATTTAGTAGTGAATGACAAGCTCGACGATTGTGTAGAAGCTGTTCATCATATCATTTTATCTGAGAAAGATAAAGTGAAATATAATAAAGAATTTATATGTGAGATGAAACGCCAGCTTACGGCGATTCAGGAAGGAGATTTATAATATGTTACATCCATCTTATACAGATTTAATGCAGGTTGTTAATAGTGAAGTAGAACCAGGAGAACAACCAGTTGTAAATAGTCGTTATTCTATCGTATTAGCTACATCCAAAAGAGCTAGACAGATTATTGCAGGTGAAAGACCTTTAGTTGATTGTAAATGTCCAAAGCCTCTATCTATTGCGATTGAAGAACTTAATCAGTCTAAAGTTAAGATTGTAGGCGATGAAGAGGAAATAAGCGAAGATTAGAAATTATAAGCTGTTTCAGTTTGCGCTGAAACAGCTTTGTTAACTTATAGGAAATTCCGTTACATTTAAGTAGTATTTTATGGAGGTGAAATTGTGGATAATGAAGAAATGAAGGTTGAAGATTCGGTATCTGCAATTGATAAGAAAAAGAAGATAAAGGGGTATGTCTTGGAAGGATTGCTTTATGTTGCATTATTTCTTGTATGTGTGTTCATTATACCTAATTATGTTGTGCAGAGAGCAAAAGTATCAGGACCTTCTATGATGAATACTCTTCAAGATGAAGATAATGTTTTAGTCAGTAAAATAAGCTATGAACTACATGAGCCAGAACGATTTGATATCGTTGTATTTTATCCTTACAAAGGAAGAGAAGAATACAAAAACGATAAGGAAAAACAAAAAGAGCATTTTGTAAAAAGGGTTATTGGTTTACCTGGGGAAAAGATTCAGATTATAGGAAGTGACATTTATATAAATGGTGAAAAACTAGACGAGCATTATGGTAAAGATCCAATAACAGAAGGGGGAATTGCTAAGGAACCTATTACATTAGGTAAAGACGAGTATTTTCTTTTGGGAGACAATCGAGAAGTAAGTTTTGACAGCAGATATGAAGAAATAGGGCCTATACATAAAGATGCAATCGATGGAAAAGCAGTTTTACGTATTTGGCCACTCAAGACATTTGGAAAGATTGATAAATAATCTTGTTCCATAAATTGCTTTACGCTAAGGTTAGTACAATAAGGGAGATAGTATATGAGGGATAGTCAAGATATGGACAAAGGAAAGAATATTGACGAATCACAGAAAAGTCGAGGGGACAAAATCAAATCAGCTATAGGTGAAATTTTCATCTATGCTGCAATTTTTATACTATGCTTGTTTTTAGTGCCTGAATTTATATGTTGCAAGTATACAGTAGAAGGAAAATCTATGGAATCAACTTTAAAGAATGGACAACAATTAATCGGAGAAAAAGTTTCATATGTATTTACCGATCCCAAAAGATTCGATGTAGTTGTAGTACAGCCTTATGAGGGACAGAAGGAAAATTATTATGTCAAACGTGTAATCGGATTGCCTGGTGAAACCATCGAAATAAAAGGCAGTGTGTTACTAATTGATGGAAAGGTAATGAATGAATCACATATCAATGAAACAATGTGGGAAACTACCAAGTATGGTCCATTGACTTTAGGAAAAGATGAATATTTTGTAATGGGAGATAATCGAAATTATAGTATCGACAGTCGAGAGGAAGGTATTGGACCAATTCCAAAGGATAGGTTTATTGCAAAAGTCTTTTTAAGAGTTTGGCCATTAAAGAAATTGAGTTTGATTCAATAGGACATGAAATGAGGAGCACCATCCTATTTTTAGAATATGATGGTGCTCTTTTCTCCTATACCTTCCATTAACGATAAAAGAATGATAGTTCTTCCTAATAGACTTCAGGTTAGATTTGTAGTATATTTAAAAGTCTATTAGGAAGAAAAATTTAGAAAGAAAAAACAGTAAGGAGGAGGACTATGAAAAAGTTACAAGTTAAGGATGTTTATAATAAGATGGGATGGTTTTTTTGTGTGCTGGAAGGCGTTATGCTTTTTGTCCAAGTGCTTTTCGTGATTTTAGCATATCTTCTAAAAATAGATGTAGAAAATGACACGAATTTTCTTTATATAGTTAGTGCGGTATCTTATTATGGGGTTGCATTTCCGCTGTATGCGCTATGTATGAGTACGATAGATGGAAACGCAGATTATGAGAAAGAATCACTGGGGGCAGGAAAATTTCTTACATTGTTTTTTATTAGTTTCGCACTAATGAATCTTACTAACTTAATTAATGTTGGTTTTTATGGAGTGTTTGAACTGCTCACAGGGCATGAAATGGCCAGTAACCTAGATGATGTAATGACCGGTGTGAGTGTTCTTATGGTGTTAACAACGGTTATTTTAGCACCTGTATTTGAAGAATTAACGTTCCGTTATTTAGCACTTAATAAATTAAGAAAATATGGAGACAAAACAGCGATTCTTGTTACAGCAGTATTGTTTGGGTTGTTTCATATGAATTTCGAACAGGCAATTTATGCATTTGCAATTGGATTGTTTTTTGGTTATGTAGTTTGTAGGACTGGAAGAGTCATTTACACAATACTGCTTCATGGTATGGTGAATTTTTGTGGTGGAGTAGTTCCGATGCTGGTAGAAAAGATGGATAGTCCAATTGTAAATTTGATTTATTACCTGCTGTTTTATACCGCATTAATCATTGGAATTGTATTGTTTATTTTAAATCGTAAGAAAATTAAGTTTAAGCAGCCGTTAGAACCTGTAGAGCACCCAGTAGCAAACTTTTTAACAAGTCCAGGAATGTTAATTTTTGTTATTGCAAGTATTCTTGTTGCGTTTGTAACCCTAATTGGTCAAGTAATTACGGCTCTTTTCGAATAAAAGTGAATATACTATATTGTGATTGCGGTCGGCTTATTTGACAGGGTATTTGGATTGCTTTATAATAATGAAAATAATTGATATGACAGAACGAAAGGGAGATGCAAATGAAATTCACAAAAATGCATGGTTGCGGAAATGATTATATATATGTAAATTGCTTAGAAGAAAAAGTACCAAATCCTAGTAAAGTGGCTAAGGTGTTAAGTGACCGCCACTTTGGAATCGGGTCAGATGGATTAATTTTAATCAAACCATCTGACAAAGCAGATTTCCAGATGGAAATGTACAATGCAGATGGTTCTGAAAGTGCAATGTGTGGCAATGGTGTTCGCTGCATTGCAAAATATGTATATGATTACGGTTTGACAGAGAAAACGAAAATTGAACTGGAAACAAAAGCAGGAATTAAATATCTTGATTTAAAAATAGTTGATGGTAAGGTTGCTATGGTTACGGTTGATATGGGTTCTCCAGTATTGGAAGGGAAAAAGGTCCCAGTAGCACTTGATAAAGAAAAAGTGGTAGCAGAGCCAATAACCGTTGGAGATAAAGAGTATGAATTTACAGCAGTATCCATGGGCAATCCACATGCGGTAATGTTTGTAGACAGTACGGAAGCCATTGACATTGAAAAGATTGGGCCTCAATTTGAATTCCATCCAATGTTCCCAGAGCGTGTCAATGCAGAATTTATTGAGATTCTAGATCGGAAGCGCATTAATATGAGAGTTTGGGAACGTGGTACAGGTGAGACACTTGCCTGTGGAACAGGAGCGTGTGCAAGTGTAGTAGCATGTGTACTAAATGGCTTAACAG
>CALFNR010000212.1:0-13045 GCA_937903005.1 uncultured Lachnoclostridium sp.
CGCTAGACTTAGGATCTAGTGGGAGACCGTGGGGGTTCAAGTCCCTTCATCCGCAGTTACATAATATAATGCATCTCGGGGTGTGGCTCAGCTTGGCTAGAGCGCTTGATTTGGGATCAAGAGGTCGCAGGTTCGAATCCTGTCACCCCGACTATTTACCTGTGTCAGTTGTTACGTTGCAATGATACAGGTTTTTTGATATTGATTTGAAAAAAAGACGGACATTCTACATTTATGTAAAGGCTTTTTTAAAAATCGATTTAAAATGAGAAAAAATGCCCCTCGACTAATATTGAATTTATTGTTACAATAGAATGCAGAAACTTGAAAGGCATGGTATTTGTAAATGAAAGTGATAAAACCGTATGTTTACATGCGTGAAGCAGAGCTAGATAAATCAAAATTATATAACGTAGAGTATGCTGCAAGGCTTTGTTATAAGTCAGAAGGCAGAATGACTGATGAAGTAAATGAGACATTTCTTAAAAATATTATAACAAGACAGCACGAGTCAGTTTTAGAGCATGAAAAAGTTACGGTATATTTTGTAGTAGACCGTGGTATCACCCATGAAATTGTTCGTCATCGTGTTGGAAGTTACAGTCAGGAATCTACGAGATATTGTAACTATACGGGCGATAAATTCGGTAATGAGATTACAGTTATTGAACCTTATTATTATATAGGGAAAGAAAAAGAGTACAAAGAATGGGAAAATTGTTGCAAAAATATTGAACAGGCTTACATGAAACTCTTAAAAGATAGTACTCCACAAGAAGCAAGAGCTATTTTACCTAATTCATTAAAGACAGAAATTGCGGTTACTTATAATTTGCGCGAGTGGAGACATTTCTTTTCGTTACGTTGTGATAAGACCGCTCATCCACAAATGCAACAGATTACAATTCCATTACTGTTAGAATTTAAAAAACAGCTTGCTCCAGTGTTTGACGATATTTCTTATAATGAGGAGTTTCCAGTGGAAGCATATGGAGAAGTGAAATATATTTAATTTAATAAAATGAGGAGTGATAGATAGTGGCAAGAGTATATATTTTTTTAGCAAACGGATTTGAGGAAATTGAAGGATTAACGGTAGTTGATTTGTTGCGTAGAGCGCAAGTAGATATTCAGATGGTGTCTATAGAAGAAAGTATACACGTCACGGGAAGTCATAACATCACAGTAAAAGCTGACTGCCTTTTTAAAGATGCGAAGATAGATGATGCAGATATGCTTGTATTGCCTGGTGGGATGCCTGGAACTATCAACTTATTACATTATACGGGGTTGGTACAGAAGATTAAAGAGTTTCATAAGAATAAAAAGCTTTTAGCAGCAATCTGTGCAGCGCCTAGTGTGTTAGGGGCTTGTGGAGTGTTAACTGGTAAAAAGGCTTGCTGTTACCCAGGCTTTGAAGAAAAATTACTTGGTGCTTCTATTCAATACGAGCCGGTAGTACAGGACGAAAATGTAATTACCGGCCGTGGAATGGGTGTTGCCAATGATTTTGCATTAAAAATAATCGAAGTATTGTGTGGAAAAGAAAAAGCTTGTGAAGTAAAAGAAAGCGTTTTGTATGAAAACTAACATTTAATTTTCTGGTGAAGTAGGAATAGTGCTGTGATATTAGGAATTAATATGCACGCATTTATAAGGTCGGTCATTTCCCAGACTAAGTCTAGAGACATAATGGCGCCTAAGAAAATCATAAAAAGGTATGCAATTTGATAAGTTTTCTTGTAGTGTTCTCCACAGAGAAAGTGAAGTGCACGCTCTCCAAAAAAGGACCAGCCTATTAATGTTGCCATTGCAAAGGCAATAAGAGCAAGTGTCAATATAATGTTGCCGCAAGGCAGACTGGAGAAAGCCACAGTGGTATATGAACCAGGAGAAGAATATTCAAAGGCACAAGGATGTTTAATTCCTTCTGTTACGATAACTATGCCTGTAATTGCACACATAATAACAGTATCCCAAAAGGTAGCGGTCATTTGAATGAGAGCCTGCTTTTTGGGATTCTTTGTATTTGCATGGCCAGCAGCAATCGCAGCAGAGCCTAGTCCTGCTTCATTTGTATACAATCCTCTTGCAATTCCGTGCCTTGCTGCCATTTGAATAGTAGAACCTGAAAAACCTCCAAGAGCTGCGTTTGATTGGAAAGCAGATTTTAATATAAGCTGGATTGCACTTAAGAATTCATTTCTATTTATATAAAGAAGCACAAAACAACATAAGATATAACCGAATCCCATAATCGGTACAATAGTGCTACATACATTTCCTATGGTTTTTAATCCGCCAATAATTACAAATCCACACAATATAGAAGCAATTATTCCAACAAGCATAGGAGAGAGGTTCCATGCGGCAGTGGTAGCTTCTGTCATGGCGTTTGCCTGAGTAGCGCAACCAATGCAAAGTGATGCTAGAATTGTGCAACAAGCATACAGAGTGGCTAGCCATTTTTTATGTAACCCATCACGAAGCACATACATGGGACCTCCTTCATACGTATTCGGTTCTATTTTTTTTCGATAAATAAGGCTAAGATAGCATTCAGCATAAGAAGTGGCCATACCAAGAATTCCAGTAATCCAGCACCAGAATATAGCACCTGGGCCGCCTAGTGCAACGGCTAGTGAAACTCCAACAATATTTCCAGTGCCTAATGTTGCAGCCAGTGTTGTAGTAAGGGCGGCAAAACCTGATAAACTATTGCCGTCATCAGCTTCATTTTTAACGGAAAGTTTAATTCCGTAAAATACTTTTCTTTGTGGAAAGTGAAGTCGAATTGTAAAGAAAATATGGGTTCCTATTAGTAGTAGGAGTATAGGATATGTCCATAAAAAATTATTAAATGCTTTTAGATATGACATGGCATGCTTCCTTTTTCTTTCTTTATAGAGTATATCGCTTTTTTACGAGTTTCATGACATAAAACAAGGATGAAATTACCATAATAAAAAAAACAAAATGAGTAACAATAATAACAAGATAAGTGATGAAAAACAACGTTATACAGAAACAACAGTCCGGTAGCAGAATTGCAACTGCAATGTTCTTTCTCGATAAGCGAAGTGAAGTAATCGCTTATCTCATACTAAGCCGAACATGTAAGATGCATCGGCAGGAAAACTCACGGAGGTGTACGTTATGTCAAGTAATAACAACAGCGGTTCAAACAGAGTAGAAGTACCTCAAGCAAGAGAGGCATTAGACCGTTTCAAAATGGAAGTGGCATCTGAAATTGGTGTTCCATTAAAACAAGGTTATAATGGAGACTTAACAAGTGCCCAAAATGGTTCTGTTGGTGGAGAAATGGTTAGACAAATGATCAGAAGTTACGAGCAGAATATGGCTGGTAAACAACAACAATAGATATCGTATAACATGAAAATGGGCGTTATCTATACAAGGGAATAACACAACGAAAAATAAAACATCATCTAGTATTGTGACGATTTGGGATTAATCTTAGAGTACTCGCGTAATGGATGATGTTTTTTATGTTACATACATTGCATAAATTCACGGTTTATGCTAATATATACAATTGCGTACATGAAAAATTAAAACGTAGAATATATGTTATTAGACTGATAAATTTAATGGATAAAGACAATTAGCAGGATTAAGGAGGAGCACAATGGGTAAGTATTTTGGGACAGATGGTTTTCGTGGTGAAGCGAATAAAGTTTTGACAGTAATGCATGCATTTAAAGTAGGACGTTTTTTGGGGAATTATTTTGGTAAGGATCATAAAGCTAAGATTGTAATTGGTAAGGATACTAGAAGATCCAGTTATATGTTTGAAGATGCACTTTCTGCTGGATTAACAGCCAGTGGTGCTGACGTGTATTTACTGCATGTAACAACAACACCAAGTGTTTCTTATGTAGTAACAAGTGAAGGATTTGATTGTGGTATTATGATTTCTGCAAGTCATAATCCGTTCTATGATAATGGTATTAAAATTATCAATGGAGAAGGACACAAACTAGAAGCCGAAGTAGAGGCATTAATTGAGCAATATATTGATGAAGAGGTAGACAGTATACCGTATGCTGTCGGAGAAGACATTGGAAGAACCATTGATTATTCAATGGGTAGACATCGTTACATGGGATACTTAATCTCATTAGCAAAGCGTTCCTTTAAGGGCGTGAAGGTAGGACTTGACTGTGCCAATGGTTCAGCATCTACGATTGCAAAACCAGTTTTCGATGCGTTAGGTGCTAAGACATTTACGATGAGTAATGAACCAAATGGCGTCAATATAAATACGAACTGTGGCTCAACACATATTGAACATTTAGCAAAATTCGTTGTAGAAAACAATTTAGATGTAGGATTTGCATACGATGGTGATGCAGATAGATGTTTAGCTGTAGATGAAAAAGGGAATATTATTGATGGTGATTTAATTCTTTATCTATGCGGAACTTATTTACATGAACATGGAGAGTTAACAAACAATACGATTGTTACTACAATTATGTCAAATATGGGGCTTTACAAAGCATTGGATGAAAAGGGTATTTCTTACGAGAAGACTACGGTTGGAGATAAGTATGTATATGAGTGTATGATGAATAACGGTTATACATTAGGCGGTGAACAGTCAGGTCATATTATTTTCAGCAAATATGCATCCACAGGAGATGGTATTTTAACATCTCTTATGATTATGGAAGTTATGCTTGAAAAGAAGATGAGCATATCTGAAATTTTGAAAGATATTAAGATTTATCCACAGTTACTTGTGAATGTCAAAGTCAATGACAAAAAGGCTGCTAGAGAAGATGAAGTTGTCAAGGCAGCAGCTGCGAAAGTAGAACAGGAACTAGGGGATGAAGGAAGATTATTATTACGTGAAAGTGGCACTGAGCCACTCATTAGAGTCATGGTAGAAGCGAAGACAGATGAACTATGTGCAAAGTATGCAAAAGTAGTTACAGATGCATTAAAAGAACAGGGTCACGAACGTGCGTAAAGCACGTTCCTTTCCGTGTTATAAGAAGATTAGGTATTTACAAAAATCCTAGCTTATACTATACTAGTGCTTAGATTGAGAATGGCTGAGTGTCTGTTTTCATGCTATATTAAGGAGGAAAATTAATGAGTTTACAAGTGGAAAAGTTAGAAAAGAACATGGTAAAGCTTACAATCGAGGCGAGTGCAGAAGAACTTGACGCTGCCATTGAAAAAGCATATCAGAAGAATAAAGGAAAAATTTCAGTTCAAGGATTTAGAAAAGGTAAAGCACCTCGTGCCGTTATTGAAAAATTATATGGAGCAAGCATTTTCTTTGAAGACGCAGCAAACGCTTTAATTCCTAAAGCTTATGATGAAGCTGTAAAAGAAAGCGACTTAGAAATCGTTTCTCAACCAGACATCAATGTTGTTCAAATTGAAAAAGGAAAACCATTTATCTTTACAGCTGAAGTAGCAGTAAAACCAGAAGTTACTTTAGGTGATTACAAAGGTATTGAAGTTGAAAAAATAGAAGTAACAGTTTCTGACGACGAAGTGAACGCTGAATTAGATCGCGTTAGAGAACAAAATTCAAGAACAATCACAGTTGAAGATAGAGCAATCGAAAACAACGATATCGCAATTATTGATTTCGAAGGTTTCGTTGATGGTAAAGCATTCGAAGGTGGAAAAGGTACAGATTACTCCTTAGTAATCGGTTCTCATTCCTTTATTGATACATTTGAAGAACAATTAGTTGGTAAGAAAACAGGTGAAGAAGTAGAAGTTAACGTTACTTTCCCAGAAGAATACCAAGCGAAAGAGTTAGCTGGAAAGCCTGCTATGTTCAAAGTAACAGTGAAAGAAATCAAAGTAAAAGAATTACCAGAATTAAATGACGAGTTCGCTCAAGATGTTTCTGAATTTGAAACTTTAGAAGAATACAAGGCTGATGTAAAGAAAAATCTTGAAGAGAAAAAATATAATGCAGCAATGTCAGCAAAAGAAGAAGCAGTAGTTGATACTGTAATCGAAAATGCAACAATGGAAATTCCAGAAGCTATGATCGAAACTCAAATGAGACAGATGGCTGATGATTTTGCTAGAAGAATTCAGCAACAAGGTTTATCATTAGAACAGTACTTCCAGTTTACAGGCATGGATGCTAAAAAATTCTTAGATTCTATTAGACCTCAGGCTTTAAAACGCATCCAAAGCAGACTTGTATTAGAAGCAATCGTGAAGGCAGAAAATATTGAAGTATCAGAAGAAGAACTTAACAAAGAACTAGAAGGTATGGCAGCAGCTTATAAGATGGAATTAGACAAATTAAAAGAACTTATGAGCGACAAAGATAAGGAAACTATGTCTATGGATATTGCTGTTCAGAAAGCAGTTGACGTGATCGCAGCAGCAGCTGTAGAGAAATAGTTCCTGTTTAAGGAGGAATGTTAGATGAGTTTAGTCCCATATGTCATTGAACAAACGAGTAGAGGAGAACGTTCTTACGATATTTATTCCCGTTTATTAAAAGAGAGAATCATCTTTCTAGGGGAAGAAGTAACAGACGTTTCTGCTCAGTTAATTGTAGCACAGCTCTTATTTTTAGAGTCCGAAGATCCGAACAAAGATATTAGCTTATATATCAACAGCCCGGGTGGATCAGTTACAGCTGGTATGGCAATTTATGATACTATGAATTATATCAAATGTGATGTTTCAACTATGTGTATTGGTATGGCTGCTAGTATGGGTGCGTTTCTTTTATCTGGTGGTGCAAAAGGAAAGAGATTTGCACTTCCTAACGCAGAGGTTATGATTCATCAACCTTCCGGCGGTGCTAAAGGCCAAGCTACAGACATTAAAATTGTGGCAGATAATATTTTAAAAACAAAGAAAAAATTGAATGAAATTTTAGCTGCTAATACAGGAAAACCTCTTGATGTGATTGAGATCGATACGGAAAGAGATAATTATATGACAGCACAAGAAGCAATGGAATATGGATTGATCGATAGCATTATTACGAAACGTAGCTAATTTTGTAAAGGAGTTTATTAAATGGCGAATAGAACAGATGACAGAAAGCAGTTAAGATGCTCTTTCTGTAATAAAACGCAAGATCAGGTACGTAAACTTATCGCAGGTCCAAATGTATATATCTGCGACGAGTGTATCGATCTTTGTGCCGAGATTATTGAAGAAGAATTTGATACAAGCGAGAATGATAGTGAAATCAATCTATTAAAACCTCGTGAGATTAAGGAATTCTTAGATGAATATGTTATCGGTCAAGATGATGCAAAAAAAGTATTAGCGGTTTCTGTTTATAATCATTATAAGAGAGTTCTTGCCGGTAAAGACCTTGATGTAGAGCTGCAAAAAAGTAATATTATAATGGTTGGACCAACAGGTTCAGGTAAAACATATCTAGCTCAGACACTTGCAAAACTATTAAATGTACCATTTGCAATTGCAGATGCTACTGCATTAACAGAAGCAGGTTATGTAGGTGAAGATGTTGAGAATATTTTATTAAAAATTATTCAGGCAGCAGATTACGACGTAGAGCGTGCTGAGTATGGAATTATCTATATTGATGAGATTGATAAGATTACGAGAAAATCTGAAAATACATCAATTACACGAGATGTTTCTGGTGAAGGTGTTCAGCAGGCACTTTTAAAAATCTTAGAAGGAACAGTTGCCAATGTCCCTCCTCAAGGTGGTAGAAAGCATCCGCATCAGGAATTCATTCAGATTGATACTACTAACATTTTATTTATCTGCGGTGGTGCTTTTGATGGTTTGGAGAAAATTATTGAAAGCAGAATCGGACAAAAGTCTATCGGTTTTGGTGCTGAATTAGGTGCAAAACATGATAATACGATAGGTGAAATGTTTAAACAGGTATTACCTGAGGACTTTGTTAAATTCGGGCTTATTCCTGAGTTTGTAGGACGTGTTCCTGTTAGTGTAGGACTTGACTTATTAGACGAAGAAGCACTTACCCGTATTTTAACAGAGCCAAAGAATGCTATCGTAAAACAATATAAGAAGTTATTCGAACTTGATGGCGTTAATCTTGAATTTGAAGATGATGCTGTAAAGGCAATCGCAAAACTTTCTTTTGAGCGTAAGACTGGTGCCAGAGGATTACGCGCGATTATGGAATCCGTTATGATGAATTCTATGTTTGATATTCCTTCTGAAGAGGAAGTTGCCCGTTGTGTAATTACTAAGAAGGCAGTAGAAGGTAAAGAAGAACCAAAGTTGATTATGGTGGATGGCGAAAATGAGAAAAAGCCAATACCGAAAAAGGCAACGAAGCGTCGCAGCAATGGCGATGATATAGCATAAAAAAGACCCCGTTAGCTTATGTTAACGGGGTCTTTTTTATGCTATTTTTAGAGTTGTGCTGTTACAAACTCTTACTTTTTTACTTGCAAACATGGGTCATTATAGGTAATATAGTATCATATGAAATACAAGTTTTTGTAGAATATCAATATACAGGGCATAAGGGGAATAAAAGGGATAAATAGAAAAGAGGATGCAAGATGGAAAATTACAATAAGAATTTGCCAGTTATTGCGTTAAGAGATTTAACAGTATTACCTGGAATGATGATACATTTTGATGTAAATAGGGAAATTACGATAAAAGCAATAGAAGAAGCGATGCTAGGAGATCAGATGGTTTTCTTAGTAAGTCAGAAAGATGCAGAGGCAGATGAGCCAAAGGATGAGGACTTAGAGTCATTTGGAACTATCGCACTAGTAAAACAAGTGATTAAGCTAAGTGATGATATACTGCGTATTATGGTAGTGGGAATACAGCGAGCAGAGCTAATCTGTCTTGAAAAAGAAGAACCATTTCTTTTGGGCGAAGTTGAAGTAGCAGAAGATCATAGCTTGGACATGATCAACCCTCTAGAGCAGAAGGCTATGGGGGATCAGCTAAAGAAGCTGTTTGAGTTTTATTGCATTGAAACCAATAAAAGTGGTTCCAAAGCATTAGAAAAAATTCAAGAAATTCAGAATATTGATAAATTAGTAAATGACATTGCGATTAATTTAGCCTTAACTCAAGAAGAACAGCAAAAAATTCTGGATCAGGATAACTTAGCCAATAGATATGAATTTATGTGTATTCTGATGTCTGAAAAACTGCAGTTATTTGAATATCGAAAAGAATTAGAAAAGAAGATTAAGAGTCATATAGATAAGAATCAAAAAGAGTATGTACTTCGTGAGCAGATGAAAGTAATACGCGAGGAACTTGGTGAAGACGATACAGATGATGAAATAGAGCAGTTTAATAAGCAATTAAAGAAAGTAAAGGCTTCCAAAGAGGTAAAAGAGAAAATTAAGAAAGAGATTAACCGTTATAAATCAGTCTCAATTAATTCAGCAGAAAATGGTGTAATTCGTGGGCACATAGAAACTTTATTGGCGTTACCTTGGGACAAGGAAAGCAAAGATACTAATGATTTAAAAAAGGCGAAAAAGGTATTAGAAAGTGAACACTACGGACTGACAAAGGTCAAAGACAGAATCTTAGACTATCTTGCAGTTAGAAGTGTTGCAGAAAAAGGAGATTCCCCAATTATCTGTTTAGTTGGACCACCTGGAACAGGTAAAACATCCATAGCACGTTCCGTGGCAAAAGCTCTAAATAAAGAATATGTAAGAATCTGTTTAGGTGGAGTACGTGATGAAGCAGAGATTCGAGGTCACAGAAGAACGTATATTGGTGCTATGCCAGGTCGAATTATTACTGGACTTAAGAGCGCAGGAGTGAAAAATCCTTTAATGCTTCTTGATGAAATTGATAAGGTTAGTTCTGATTACAAAGGAGATACTTCAGCAGCATTGTTAGAAGTCCTGGACGCGGAACAAAATAATAAATTCGTAGATCACTATGTTGAGATACCGGTGGATTTATCCGATGTACTATTTATTGCAACAGCAAATTCTTTGTCAACGATACCAAGACCACTATTAGATCGTATGGAAGTTATAGAAGTATCAAGTTATACAGAGAACGAAAAAAATCATATCGCCAAAGAATTTCTTTTGAAGAAGCAGATGAAGAAAAATGGTTTAAAGAACAAAGAACTGACTATTTCTAGTAAGGCGTTAAGCAAAATTATTACTGGATATACAAGAGAAGCTGGAGTGCGAAATTTGGAAAGAGAGATTGCACAGATTTGCCGTAAGTCTGTTCGAGAAATATTAGAAGGTGACAAGAAGCAGGTTCGTGTTACCGAAAAGAATCTATCTAAATACCTGGGAAAAGTACCATATGATATTAATTTGGCAAATGAAGAAGATGAAATCGGTATCGTACGTGGACTTGCTTGGACAAGTGTTGGCGGAGATACCTTACAGATAGAGGTAAATGTAATGCCAGGTAAAGGAAAGTTACAGCTTACAGGAAAAATGGGAGATGTAATGCAAGAATCAGCACAAATCGCATTAAGTTATGTGCGTTCTATTAGCAATGAATACGATATTCCATACGAATATTTTGAAAAACATGATATTCATCTTCATATTCCAGAAGGTGCAGTTCCAAAGGATGGTCCTTCT
This sequence comes from uncultured Lachnoclostridium sp., assembly GCA_937903005.1. Classification (GTDB taxonomy): domain Bacteria; phylum Bacillota; class Clostridia; order Lachnospirales; family Lachnospiraceae; genus Clostridium_AI. Next base: position 10,572 of record CALFNR010000212.1, read on the forward strand.
GCAGGTGTAACTATGTCAACTGCCATCTTTTCCGCTGTTACAAAGCAGAAAGTTCGTGCAGACGTGGCAATGACAGGAGAAGTTACGTTACGTGGAAAAGTTTTGCCAATCGGCGGCTTAAAAGAAAAATTATTAGCAGCAAAAGCAGCGCATATTCAAACTGTACTAGTTCCAGGTAAGAATAGAAAAGATATCGAAGAATTAGATGCAGAAATTTTGGAAAAGCTAAATATTGAATATATTGATACGATGGAACAAGTTCTATCATTTGCGCTAGCTCATTAGAAAAAGGAGGACTAAATCATGCATATTAAAAGTGTGAATTTAGAAACAGTCATTGGAATCACAAGTAAGCTGCCTAAAAATGAGCTGGTTGAGATTGCATTTGCAGGAAAGTCAAACGTGGGAAAATCATCATTAATCAATGCATTGATGCAACGTAAGTCTTATGCAAGAACTTCGCAACAGCCAGGGAAGACACAAACAATTAACTTTTATAATATAAATAGCGAAATGTATTTTGTAGATTTGCCAGGATACGGCTACGCAAAAGTATCTCAAGAAACAAAAGTGAAATGGGGAAAAATGATTGATAATTATCTTCAGAAATCAGAAGTTCTTCGTTTATTATTCTTGTTAGTAGATATTAGACATGAGCCTGGACAGAATGATAAAGACATGTACAATTGGGCGGTACATTATGGCTTCAATCCAGTTGTTATCGCGACTAAAGCAGATAAGATTTCAAGGGGGCAAAAACAGAAGCACATTTCCATGATTGCAAAAGCATTAAATGTGGTAGAGGGCACACCAATTATTCCGTTTTCGGCATTAAGCAAAGATGGAAGAGATGAAATCTACGAATATATTGAAGGTGCAAAAGAATACTTTGACCAAGAAAAAGAATAAAATGACATAAAATAAGAGGCTTTCATACTAAAGATTGATATGCCCCTTGTCAAGTAGACAGGATAAATATCTAAAACAATTTATTGGCTACCGCATCATGCGGTAGTTTTTTTCATGCTATCCATTTTGACTTATATTTTTCAATACGTTTATTTTCAGGTATTGGATACTGAATTGGTGTATTTGTTTCGAGTACTTCGGTGCGTACTTCTGCTGGTGTTTTGCATCCGTATCTTTTTTGAGGACGTTCAGAGTTATAAAACTTTATGTAAGATTCTATCGCTTTTCTAAGCGATTTCTCATCTGTAACTTCATACATACAGTACATTTCGCTTTTAATGATTCCCCATAGACCTTCTGTGGGTCCATTATCTATACAACGACCAACATGTGACATGGATTGTTCCATTTTATTCTCACGAAGTTTTGCTTGGAATACTTTGCTTGTGTATTGAAAATCTCTATCGCTGTGGAATACAGGATTTGCTTCAGGGCTTGCTACTATGGCTTTATCAAATGTCTGAAATACTAGTTTTTTCATAATTCTATGGATTCTATTTTTATTATAGTTTTTTCCGTTGAAATGGTTAATCCATACAGTCATACGACGATATCCAAGGATATGATAAAACCTATCGTCATACTCACGAATTAATTCGGCAAGTTCTATATTTTCTTTTTCTTCAATCTGTCGTTTCAACCGTAAATTTTCTCTTCTAAGACGCTCTAATTCATCAACCTTGTCATCTGTTTTATGATGCCCTCTTCGGTCATGTAAACCTTCTTCGTCATTAGAATCATATTTTTTCATCCGCTATAAACCTGGCTATAGGAAACATCATATAATGCTGCCGTATCCTTATAATTACGATTGTGATTGACACAGTACTCAACGATTTCTTTTCGTTCTTCTAAAGTTGTCTTTCTTGTTGCTTCTGCCATATAGACCTCCCGTTTTGGACTATAATCCTTAAGTTCTCTATCGGCATTATACTTCTTTATCCAACGTCGTAAAACACTACGTGAAGAATAATCTTTTGGATACAAAAATGTATAAGGATGTCAATGTGCATTTGCAAAACTCAAATATATCGTACAACTTATACCTCAAGGTAAATGAGTTGCTAATGCTGTGTTTTGGAGATGACATGTCTATAGAATTGATTGAAAAGATGGGATTGAAAGATAAGATGAATCAATTAGTAAGAACGTTATCTGGTGGCGAGCTTTAAAAACTCAATAATATACTAGTAATTGCCTCAAACCCTAGAGTAGTCTTTGGGGCGTATTGGGTTATATAATATTATTATTGTGTATTATTTCTTATCAGATAGAACGAGAAAGGCAAAAGCTTTTGTATTAAGTATAAAATGTTGAGTTGTGAGAACTTTAGATTTTAAGTTTGTTCTTTTAGAGATTGAGCGTAAAAAACATTATATACCAATAAATTTTTGATTGACATGAGGGGATGTATCTGCTATACTAGTCCAAGTCAGCAGCGAGTTGTTTGAAATGTCCAAACAATTCGGCGATATGGCAAACAAATTTTATTTTTTCTTATTCAG
>CALFNR010000213.1:0-13147 GCA_937903005.1 uncultured Lachnoclostridium sp.
TTTGCCATATCACTAAATTGTTTAGACATTTCAAACAACTCGCTGCTGACTTGGACTAGTATAGCAGACACTAACTCATATGTCAACATATCTTTTTCAAAATTATTTTGTATTTTCAATACTTTCTTTTACTTCTCGTAAAATAGTATCTCCACCAGATTGTTTCCATTTGGCAACAAAAGCATCAAACTCTTTAATTGGTGCCTCACCAGTAATTATTCGCAAATAAGTCTGTTCTTCTAACTTGCCTAAGCTCAACCATTTTTCCTTCATTGTTTCTGTTTCACCAAAAAATAGTGACTTTACTTGTTTTGTTTTCCCATTTTCTATTACTCCACACGCCTTAATACGTGAAGTATATGCTGCCCATTCTTCACATGTTGCATTCTCTTTCTTATTAACATAGTCTTTACACGCATCATAATAGGACTGTTCAATCTGCTCAAGATTTGAACTTTTTTCTTTTCCAATTAACGCATTAGTTAGATTTTTATAGCATCGCATAAGCGCATTTGAATAATCTACATTAATAGCCAAAGGTCTTGCTGTTGGATCTACATTCAGTTTGTAATACATAGCCATTTCTTTTGCATCAGTGTCCTGGAATCTAGCATAGTCAAACAGAACGCTAATTATTTTCATTACTATCTCAGGATGCTCATACCCCTTACGCACTACAACATATTTGTAACTTGGGTTTTGTGAAGCATAGCATGTACTACCATCTGCATCCGTCTGTATTAAGTAAGGTTCCCAGTCCGCATCACCATTTACTTTCTTTGCATCAATTAGCGGATTGTTGGGTGCCCACCAAGGGCCAAAAAAAGACCCACTTTTCCCACTTGTAATTAGATCAATAATATTTCCGGTTGAGCGTAATAAGAATTGTGAATCCAATATTCCATCCTTGTACATTCTATTTAGTCTTTTCAAGGCTTCTTTTGCTTCAGGCTGAATTGAACCATAAACCAATTCCCCATCTTTACTATATACAAACTGTTTTGGAAAGGAACCGTAACTTGAAAATATAATATCTGTTTGATACTCATAGCTATATCCAGCTTCCCCAATAATATTAGCATCACATAAAAGTCCAATTGTATTTCCTTTACCGTTGTTGCCTGGATCCTTTTCGATAAACTGTTTAATAATCTCTTCAACATCATCCAGTGTTTTTGGTGCTGCCAAATGCAGTTTGTCCATCCAGTCTTTCCGAAGCCAAACAAGGCTTGGGCCATTCTCGATATTTGTCTCTGGAACTGCCATTAACTTTCCGTTTATGGTAACGTTTTCAAAAATCTCCTCACCATAACTTGCATAAATATCCTTAATCGTATCACTTGCACAATTCTCATAGACCTCTGTTAAATCTTCAATTAAGTCCTTTTCAACTAACATCTGAAGCTGCTCAGTATCACTTACTACCATAACATCAGGCAAATCTTCTGCTGTTATAGCCATGGACACCATATTATCGTAATCTGTATCTTCCTCAAATACATCTTTATTTTGAATATTCAGTTTTTCTTTTAGATACCTTGTATAAGCATTATCCTCGTATGTATCTCCTTTTGGCATATTTGAATTGTTTGTTCCAGTCATCTTCCCTAATGTATAAACTACTTCTTCCGGGTATCTTCCAAAAGGGGTTGTCTCCGCTTCCCTTTGTTCTTCTTCAAAATTAGCATTAAAAGAGGAGGTGCAAATATTGCATCCAATGAATGAAACTAGTCCGATTCCCATAATAAACATAATCATCCATTTTCGCATCATTGCACCTCCATTAATCCGTTACTACTATAATACATATATTATAGTACAGAACTGCGAGGCTTTCAAATACTTTCTACTATTTTTAACCTTTAACGGCACCAGATAATCCTTCTTGATAATATCTCTGTGATACAATAAATAGGATTGCTAGTGGAATTGATACACAAATTGCGCCTGCTGCAAAGACTGTGTACCATTTCTGTACATTTTCTTTCTCTAACATATTCCATAATCCAATAGCTACTGTATAATATTTAGCGTCTGTACCAATAATAACTTTTGCAAGAATAAAGTCTATCCATGGTGCCATGAAAGATGTAAATACTGTATATACTACGATTGGACTAGATAATGGTAAAATAATTTTTCTAAAGCAGTGCCATTTTGTTGCTCCATCTACGTAAGCTGCTTCATCAATTGATTTTGGAATAGTATCGAAGAACCCTTTTGCAACATAAAATTGTAAGATTCCTGAACCACCTGAATAAACTAATACTAATGCTAACAATTTCAATGGTCCATTAATTAAACCAATACCTTTAAAAATATAGTATAAAGCAATCATAGACATGAATCCTGGGAACATTCCAAGAATCAAAGCTACATTTAAGTATGTCTTACGTGCTTTAAAACGTAGTCTTGACATACAGAATGCAATGGATACAAGATAAAATGTTGATAAAATACATGTAAACACTGCTACAATAAATGTATTGCCAAACCATCTTGGAAAATTGAATACCGCAGTATTCGTAAACAATGTTTTATAGTTGTTAAGCGTAAGGTTTCTTGGGAAAAACGTCTTACAGTATGACCCTGGCTCCAAACGTAGGGAAGTCATAAGTACCCAAAGAATTGGAATAATCCATATTATTGCTAATACTGCTAATAAAACATGAACAGCAATGTTGACCGCTCTTTTTTTGCTTTTCATTATTGAAATTCCTCCTCTTTTTTATAGGATCCAGTGTTTCGATACGTTGTTAATGCAAACACTGCTGACAGTACAAATACCATAATACCAATAACTGCTCCATAATTATAATCTTTAAAGTTAATTGTCAAGTTGTATAGCCACGTTACCAGCAAGTCTGTCTTACCTGCTGTACCATTATTGTATGCTAATGTTGCTGGCTTACCTGCTGTTAATAGGTAAATAACATTAAAGTTATTAATATTTCCTATAAAGGAAGTAATTAAGTATGGTGTTGTAACGAATAACATGTAAGGTAATGTGATTTTAAAGAATGTGATAACCGCATTCGCTCCATCTACCTTCGCTGATTCGTATAATTCTGCTGGTATGTTCTGAAGGATACCTGTTGTCTGAATCATTGTGAATGGAATACCAATCCATAAGTTTACAATGATAACAGTTACACGAGCCCATGTTACGTTGGTCCAGAATGGAAGACTATTTGTAATCAATCCTAGTTGTTTCAGCAATACGTTAACTGGTCCATCAGGCTGAAGCATTGACCTCATTACTAATAATGATACGAACTGAGGAATGGCTATGGACAACATGAAAATGGAACGCCAGAACTTTTTGCATTTAGTATCCTTACGATTGATAATCATTGCAAGAATCATACCTAAAATGTAGTTAAGTACTGTTGCAGCAACTGCCCAGATAAGTGTCCATCCGAGTATATGCCAGAACGCATAACCAAAACCATTTCCTGTACTAAACATTTCTTTAAAGTTTACTAATCCAACCCAATCAAACAACTGACCTGGTGGCTGGTGGTCTCTATCATAGTTTGTGAATGCCATACAAATCATGAATACTAATGGCAAGATTGTAAATGCAAAGACACAAACCAACGGCATAAACAGAAGAAGTTTATGAATTTGACCATCAAATAATGAAGCAATATCCTCACGCATTGAATTTGGTTTCTTACCTTTTTCAATTTTTACTTGGCATGTATATGCAGATTTCACAGCTGACACCCATGCATATACAAACAGGAGTATTACAAATATAGTAAAGATACCATAGAGTAGACAGAGCATTGAGTTGTCACCCTGCGTATAAACATAGAGTTGTTTTACCTCATCAAACTCTTTTCCTGTTGTCTTAGTACCTAACGTTACAAGATCTACAAGGTACTTACCGCCTCGTTCAATCATAAATAGGATGAAGCTGACTTCCATCAATAGGAATATTAAACCTTTAACAAATTGGTTTTGAAGGAAGTTTCCCATTCCCATAATCAGACAGGAAGAACGTGTAGCTGTATTTCCATTCAGTAATGCCTTCTTTAACGTAACTTCTTCACTTGCTATAATCTTTTTCTTTTTTTTATTTCCCTTCAAGGCATTATTCCTCCTCACTACTAATTTTTTAGGGTGTGGGATTTACACTTCCCACAAAGTTATTTAGAAAAAGAAAGGAGGGTATCCCCCCCAGTCTTTTATTTAATTTTAATTATTTGCTTTGTAAAATACCTTTTGTCATAGCTTCTGTCTTTTTCGCAGCATTTTCTTTTGTTACATCACCTTGAACAAGTTCTTTACCCATTGTTTCTGCAGGTGTCCAGTAACTGTTCATTTCCTGTAATAAAGGCTGTACTACAGATGCATTAGCTATTTCTGCTGTCTGTGCCTGAGCTACTTCATTAGAAAGAACTGCTTCACTCTGAGATACTGTAATGTTTGTTGGGATGATTTGTCTTGTATCGAAACGGATTTCCTGGCATTCCTGACCACCTAAGTAATCTGCTAAAGCTACCGCAACTTCTGGATTTTTGCAGTTAGGGTTAACACCGATTGCTTTAGAACCTACGAAAGATTTCATTTGACCTTCTTTACCATTCACTGTTACTGTTGGAATACTTGTACAAGCGAAGTTTTCACCTAAAGCTTCTCTAATTGGCTCAGCATCCCAAGAACCTGAACAATAAGCTCCTAAAGTACCTTCTTTGAATTTTCCAATACTGCTACCTTCTTTTTCGCAAGAGAACTTAGGGTTTTTAGCTAAATCTGCTAAATACTCAGTCATAGCTTTGCAGTTATCATCATCGAATGTACATCCTTTTGAAGCATCTGTACCATCTCCGAATAATGTACCACCTGCTGCGTAATAGAAGGATGAAATATACCAGCTGTTATCTAGTGGGAATGCAAAGTTTGTTGTACCCTTTCCTAAATCTTTTGCCATCATTGTGTCTAACGATTTAACCTCGTCTTCAGTAAATTTGCTCTTATCATAATACATGAACCATGTATTAGATGTATAAGGGACTCCATAATAACCATCTTCATATTTTACTGAGTTAATAATGGATTCGTCGTTGTTAGCTTCAATATTTTCTACAGTTTTTCCACCAAGTTGTGCTAAAGCACCTGCTTGAACTAAGATTGGAATCTGGTCATTAGCAAACATGTAAACATCGGCGGCTGCTGCCACGTCTTTTGTTACGTTGTCTTTTGCATCACCTTCAGAACATACACCGTATGTAAAATTGATGTCCCATTCTGGATGTTCTTCATTGAATTTTTCACACATTGCTTTTAAAATACCATCACTGTAATCCCCGATTGCAGCCTGATCTTCTTGAGGTCCCCAAACTGTCAAGTCAACCTTTTGCACATCCTGTGAATCTGCTTCTTTTGTTGGTTCAACTTTGTCTGAACCTGCGTTAGAAGAATTATTGTTACTGCCGCATCCAACTAATGTAAAACTCATTAGGGATAATGTTAAACAACCTGCAATTAATTTTCTTAATTTCATACCTTTTACCTCCGAAACATTTATTTATTTCATTGCTTTACCTTATACATATAGTATAAATTCTAACATCCAAAGGTTAAATATTAAAAATTTAAGAAACATATCATATTTTTGTTTTATAAAATTACAGGGATACAAATTGTCATTTTTGTACCAACTCCTACTTCACTTATAACCTTCAAAGAGTACTCTTTTCCGTAATATAACTGTATCCTTTCATTTACATTTCGGACTCCATATCCTTTAGAAGCCTGGGTTAAGATAGTGTCAGCCTTTTCCTGCTCCATTCCTACACCATTATCTTCTACTATTAGGTAAACACGATCTTCTATACGTCTGCCAGTAACCGTAATCTTACCTCGTCTATCTTCTAATAAATCAACTCCATGATCTATTGCATTCTCAATTAACGGCTGCAAGATTAAATTTAACGTTTCATACTCTAATATATCTTCATCCACATCTATTACTACATCAAAATCGTAATCATGCATCATAAGCTGAATATCAATATAAGCTTGAACATTATTAATCTCATCACGTATTTTCAGGACATTCTTACCTTTATTTAAAGCTGTCCTATAAAATGATGATAGCCTTAATGTAATCCTGCTAATATCAGACTGTTCTGCCTCTAGTGCCTTCCAATTGATTAACGAAAGGGAATTATACAAGAAATGAGGATTTATTTGAGCTTGTAGCGCTTTCATTTCATACTCTTTCTGTATGATTTTGCTCTCATAAACCTCTTTTATTAAGCGATTGATTTCATCAATCATTTTACCAAATCCGCGTATCAATTCTCCCACTTCATCTTTTGAATCACTTGTTACATTGATCTCCATATGACCTGCTTCTACTTTAGCCATATTCGCAGTTAATTCCTCCATACCGCTTACCATTACCTTTGAAATTAGTGTAATCATACATATAGACAAAACAATACAAATAACTACCACAACTACTATAGCGAAAATCATCTGTGACACATCTTCAAGTAGTAATCTATTTGGTTTATAAACATAAACCACCCAATCATCATATGCCGTTTTTGTTTTCATTACTGTATACGATGTCAATGATTGATTTAGTAATTCATTATAAGTCAGCTTCAAATCTTGGTTTTGTTTGTCAAACCTCTGATAATCGTAAATTACGGTTCCTTCGTTATCCACAATAAACACTCCATAATTTGAGCTGCTCATATTTTTAAAACTTTCGAAAAGGGCATTATAATCAACATTAATGTATAAAATACCATCACAATCATTTTTCTCCGTTTTTGGTATCATGCGGCAAGAATAAGCTTGCCTCTCTTCTGGCTCTACAAACCAAAGTATCTTCTTACTTCCCATTACTTTGGGATACCAGTCTGTATCTTTTATACTACTCATTGGTGCAATTGTCGTATCATGTACAACTACATCATTGCTTGTATAAATTGTAATTTGTTTTAGGTCACTATGAATGTATTTCATAGAGCGCAGTAAGGGATCAAGTTCCTGCGTAAATGGTTCATACATCTCATAGTAGCTTTTATAAGGATGTCCTACAACTTGTGAAATATTAGGGTTGAAGGATAGGTATTTCGATAAGTTATCATATATCTGCATCTGGTTATTCAGCGTGCTTGCTGCCTGTTGCATATAATCCTTTATATTACTTTTCTCCCTCTCAATCAATTGATGACGACTTCTGCTGTAGCAAAAAGTACCTAACACAATTATTGGGATTACCCCTACAAAGATGTATGTGATAATTAGCTTACGTCTAAACTTAATATCCTGAAACCTGCCTAATTTACTTCTTAGAAATTGTTTCATTCTACTCTCCTTGCGTCCTGTATTTCTGTGGACTTACTCCAAAATACTCGCGGAAACTTTGGCAGAAGTATGATACGTTCACATATCCAACTGCATAACTAATCGTCACAATTTTGTCGTGTGTCTCCTCCAGCATTTTTTTCGCCATCTCCATGCGATAAGCTTTAATAAACTTACTTAAATTTTGTCCTGTCTCTTTCTTAAAGATATGGCTTAAATAACTAGGAGCTAGGGATACCTTATCAGCTAACTGCTCAACCCCTAGTTCCTTATCATAATTATCATATATATACTGTTTGATATATTCGATTTCTCGATGATACATCTGTGGATTCTGCTTAAATACACCCTTAAGCAACTCCACATTTCTTGATATAATAGCTTTTACACTTGCAAAATCTGTTGATTGATATAATACATCAATTTCTTTATTTAACTGTGTTTCTGTATTGTTTGGGATATTATCGTGAATATCCTTTAATAAATTCGAAAATATAAACTTAATGTATATTTGTGAAAAACCTTTATTGTTCTGATACTTTGCACATAGAAGCTCAATGTGCTCTTCCAAACTGCTTATATCCTTCATCTTGATATCCTGATGCATCTGCTTCATTAAAGAATCATCCTGTGAAGGAAACATCATAGATGCATCTGACTCTTCCTGTGTCCCAAATACATATGTATTCGTTACATAGAACTTATTCTCCATTAAGCCTTCTAACTCTTCTAGTTTCTCATACAATTCATCTGCCTGTTGAATCTCACTTCCAATTGCAATATATCCCGTTTCCTGATATTTTACTTTCATTACATCATGAATGTGATATGCAATATCATATAAAGAATTTACTTCTTCTGTGAAAATAAGCAGACTCTGCTGAAGATTTAAGTTAAGGTATTGGAACTTTGCAGATACTTCATTCAATAAAGTATCTACAAAATCAGTTCCTTTCTTTCCAAAGAAATCACTATCTGTTTCAATCAGCATCATCTTCTTATAGTCTTGTAAAAAGTCTAGTTCCAACAATGCTGCAAAATTAGACTGAATCTCTTTTAAAGATGTTCCATTTACAAGCAGATACAAAATATGTTCTATCATGTACTGCTTGCTTGTTTCTAACTTTGAATTTTCAAGTTTCTCTTCGTCTAATTCATGAAGAACTTTCTTAATAATCGTTTCAAATTCATTCGGATCAATTGGTTTTAGGATATATTCTGCTACACCTAACTTAACCGCCATTCTAGCGTATTCGAACTCACTATAACCGCTAAAGATCAGGATTTTCATATCCCAACCTTTTTTGCGGATTTCACTACACAATTCAATACCATCCATAAATGGCATCTTTACATCAGTTAATAAAATATCAACTTTTTGATTCTCTAAGAACTCTAATGCTTTTGCACCATTGTTTGCTTCATGTATATTTAGTTCCAGTCCGAACTGCTTTAGCAAAAAGCGTATTCCATTTCGTTCAATTTTCTCATCATCAACAATTAAGATATCGTACATTAATATCCCCTTCCAATAACTAAGATTTATAAATTCCAGATATCTTTATTATACTCCTCAATTGTACGATCGGAAGAGAAAAATCCTGCATTACTAATATTTATTAACATTTTTTTAGCCCAAGCCCTACGATCTTCATAATCTTTGTATGCTTGTTCCTTAGTTTTTACATAATCTGCAAAGTCTGGGAATGTCATAAACCAGTCTTTGTTAATAAGCTCTTTGAATAGACGGTTTAAGTTTTCCTTACATCCAACTGCAAGCATTTCTTTACTAATAATAAAGTTTACAGCTTCTTTTAATGCTTCATCTTCTTCGTAGTATTCGATTGAAGAATAAGAACCATCTTCATATCTCTTAATAACTGTTTCACTGTCATCACCAAAAGTATAAATGTTATCTGGACCTACGAACTGGCTAATTTCTACGTTAGCACCATCCATAGTACCTAATGTGATAGCACCATTTAACATGAACTTCATGTTACCTGTTCCACTTGCTTCTTTGGATGCTAAGGAAATCTGTTCGGAAATGTCACAAGCTGGAATTACTTTTTCAGCATAAGTTACATTGTAATTTTCAAGCATAACGATTCTTAAGTATGGGCTAACTTCTGGATCGTTTGCTGTTAACTCTTGTAAGCAAAGAATTAAGTGAATGATATCTTTGGCAATAGTATAAGCTGGAGCTGCTTTCGCACCAAAAATCATAGTAATTGGGGTAGTAGGTTTATTACCTCTCTTAATTTCTAGATATTTATGAATGCCATATAAAGCATTTAACTGTTGTCTCTTATACTCATGAAGACGTTTTACCTGTACATCAAAGATAGAGTCTGGATTAACTTCAACGCCACCATTTTGAACGATATAATCTCTTAAAGCTAATTTACCTTCTTTTTTGATTGCAAGTAACTCATCTAATACCTTATCATCATCAAGGAATTTTTCGAAATTCTTTAACTCTTCTCCATTTTTCTTGAATCCATTACCAATCATGCTCTCTAAGTAGGAAGCTAATGGTTTGTTACAGTGTAATAACCAACGACGGAATGTAATACCGTTTGTCTTATTATTAAACTTCTCTGGATATAATTTATAGAAGTTATTAAGTTCACTGTTTTTTAAGATTTCTGTGTGAAGGTAAGCAACACCATTTACACTGAAACCATAGTGAATATCGATGTTTGCCATGTGAACACGGTTTTCAGAATCAATGATAGCAAGTTTTTCAATTTCGTCAGCAGATAATTTCTTTTCTTCTAACATTTTTTTATTTCTTGCATCTAATTCTTTGATAATTGGAACAATTGCTGGCGCAACTTGTTCAATAAAATACATTGGCCATGTTTCTAATGCTTCTGCTAAGATTGTATGGTTTGTGTAAGCACAAGTTTTAGATACCACATCGATAGCTTCATCCATAGAAAGTCCTCTTTCTGTTAAAAGACGAACTAATTCAGGAATAACCATAGTTGGGTGTGTATCATTGATTTGTACTACTGCATATTCATGTAAATCTGTAAGCTTACATCCTTTTGCAACGCATTCATCTAAGATTAACTGCGCACCATTGCTTACCATAAAGTATTGCTGATAAACACGGAGTAATCTTCCCTTATCATCTGAATCGTCTGGATATAAGAATAATGTTAAGTTCTTTGTAATTTCATCTTTATCAAATGAGATTCCATCTTTTACAATAGTTTCATCTACAGAATCAATATCAAATAAGTGAAGCTGATTTGTTCTGTTATCATAACCTGTTACTGCAATATCATATAATGTTGATTTTACGGAAAAATCCTTGAATTTAACTTCATAAGAAGTCTCTTTTCTATCTAACCAAGCCGCATTGTTGATCCATGGATTTGCTGTTTCACATTGTTTGTTATTTTCAAATACCTGTTTGAATAAACCTAAATGATAGTTAAGTCCAATACCATCACCGTTTAGACCTAAACTAGCAATAGAATCAAGGAAACATGCTGCAAGACGTCCTAAACCACCATTTCCAAGAGATGGTTCTACTTCAACTTCTTCAATTTCTGCTAAGCACTTACCATTTTCCTCTAGTAAGTCTCTTACTTCATCATAAATACCAAGATTAATTAAGTTATTGGATAACAATTTACCAATTAAGAATTCAGCAGAAATGTAGTAAAGTTTCTTCTTTCCCTCTTTAGAAACTTTACCCTTTGCTCTCTCTTTTACCATTTCTAATAAGCCAACATAAATTTCCTCGTTGCTGCAATCTTTAATTTCTTTTCCAAATCTGTTTTTTACAATTTCCTGTAACATAATTTTCTCCTCTCCTACTCGATATGATATTCTTCCATACACCTGAGCCCATCTCTTTAGCATATCTTGTAACTCAAGTGTAAATTCATCCTTTTGTAATCTCCACTTCCAGTTAATTCCTATAGTTGCAGGTAAGTTCATACGTGCCGTATTATCTTTTTGTAAAATATCCTGCATCTGGATAATGACAACATCTGCACAGCTTTGATATGCCATTCTAATAGAACTGAGAACGAGCTCGTCTACCGAATTTGCCCCACAATACTCCATTGCATATTGGATATTCTCTTCTGACAGCGTATCGTAGAATCCCTTTAATGTTTCATTGTCATGGGTTCCACCATAGAAAATGCAATTCTTTGGAACCATATGAGGTAAATAAGGATTATCATTTTTACCATCAAAGGCAAATTCCAACACCTTCATACCAGGATATCCCACTTCTTTAAGCAGTTCTTGAACTCCTTCCGTTACTGCTCCGAGATCTTCTGCAATGATTTTTGCATTTCCAAGACATGTACTAATTGCATTCATTAATTTAATTCCTGGACCTTTTTCAAACCATCCTTCTTTTCCAGATTTATCAGCCGGAATTACATAATAGTTTACAATTCCAATAAAATGGTCGATACGAATTACATCATATAAAGAAGCGGCTGCTGACATACGCCCTCTCCACCATTTAAAATTATCCTGTTCCATGACATTCCAGTTGTATAATGGGTTGCCCCATTTCTGACCAGCATCTGAAAATGCATCAGGTGGGCAGCCTGCTACATTAATTGGCTCTAAATTCTCATCTAACTGAAATAGTCCTGGATTCATCCAAACGTCAACACTATCTAGTGCAACATAGATTGGAATATCTCCTATTACTTTTATGTTCTTGCTATTAGCATATCTTTTTAAGGCTTTCCACTGTTCATAAAACTTGAACTGTATAAACTTCCAAAATCTAATATCGTCACTAAGAAGTTCTGTATATTTCGAAATACCTTCTGATGTTCGCATTTTAATATCTTCATCCCACTTTAACCACTCAACATTGTCAAAATAGTTTTTGCATGCCATAAATAATGCGTAATCATTAAGCCATTCTTTCTCATTTTCTACAAATGTAAGAAATGCAGCATCTTTGTCTACATCAGCCCTTTGATATGCCTTTCTTAACAATTTGTACCTATGTTCCCATAATAGCTCGTACTCTATATATTCTGGTGTTGTATACCAGTCAATAGCCTCTACTTCTTCTCTTTTTAATAGTTCTTCTTTTATTAATATATCAAAATCAATAAAATATGGATTTCCAGCGAATGTCGAAAAAGACTGATACGGACTATCTCCATAGCTGGTAGGTCCTACAGGTAGCACCTGCCAATATCTCTGTCCCGCTTTTTTTAGCTGCTTTATAAAATCATATGCAGCCTCACCTAATGTTCCAATACCGTATTTTGATGGAAGACTACTGATCGGGAGTAAAATTCCTGCTCCTCGCTCCAAATTCTGTTGCATAGCATAACCTCACTTCTAGTTTTCCTTATACTACTATGCTAACAATTCTTTAGTTTAGTGTCTATATCACTTTTTTTTGATTCGTGTAGAATTTCATTAAATTTGTTTATACAAATTCTCAGTATTCCGCCGCCTGAATCTAAATCTTATTATATGTAATTGATACATTTTAGCAGAATTGTCTTTTGATATATTACATTTAGTTATTTATACACATATATCCTTTAACTTTAAGACACTATCCACCGTCTTCAAAATTTTCTTGGGGATACTCCAAAATTTTCTTAAGCTTATTGGGGATTTCTCAATCCATTAAGATAATACCTCCTGCTTTACTCAACACATAAATTTCACTATCCTTTAGTGAATTTACGCCTATAAGAAATCATGGTTAACCAATTTTCTTAAGAATAAAAAAACAGCCTCTCGGCTGTTCTCTCTTTTTTCCGTTATACATTTCTATATCTTCAAAACCACATACAGT
>CALFNR010000214.1:0-2333 GCA_937903005.1 uncultured Lachnoclostridium sp.
GCGAATTTCACGACCGCTTCAAAAAACACTTCGGCGCTACTTGCTGCCGCGCCCTCAACATACTAAGCTTCGGCACGCCGGAATACCGCAAACACTGCATCAAAATCACGGCAACCACAGCAGACATGCTGTCTGATTTCTTGGTGGAAAAAGGATTGATGAAACAGTAACGACGCAAATCTCTGTCTGTCCACACAGCAGAATGCTGCAGGTTATTTGAAGGCAATATACTCTATATTAAATGTTGGGGTCTTGTGGACGTCCGTATTCACAAGACCCTTTATTTTGTATAAAATAAGATATATCCAAACCGCATTTCAACTCAACCACCATGAAGAACCGAAAGGGGTATAGATATGTCTCTCTATCATGTTATCAAAAAAAAGCTTTTATTGGGAAAAGGGTTCTGTCAAAGAATTTGAAAATTTGGATATGTCCATCTGTAGTGTATAATTTGAAAGATACCCCAACATTTGACAAAGAACTAAAATCACCAGAAGTATATTTTTCATCATATCTACTAATGAAAAAATATTTCAAATAATATAGTAGTAAATTACTGCAAACTCAAAGGAAAACATTGTTTGTAGAAAGAAAAAATGCTACAATCAAACAAGCCGCTTGAATTCTGTCATTACTCTTTAAGAGGTGAATGCTGTGAAATTTAGTTATAAAAAGCTTTGGAAACTGTTAATAGATAAAAATATGAAAAAGAAGGACCTTCAAGCACAGGTTAAGATTAGTTGTCTTCTATTAGCAAACTATCTAAAGGATGAAAGTCTTAATAAAAATTTGTCAGACTTTGAACTGTGATATTGGAGATATTGTGGAATTTATTCCAGCAGATAAGGATTCAAAAACAATGGAGGTATAACAATGACTATTAGTAAAGGTGTAATTATCACTAAAGCCAGTCCTCATACCATAAAAAAATTTGAATTAATTACAATGTATATTGAATCATGGGCACAAAAGCTTATGCTTAATAAACAGTGCAAGGGCCTGATTTTCATTGATTGTATGTGTAATTCAGGAGTTTACGAAAATCAAAATGGCAAACTGATTGATGGGACACCTATACGCGTTGCTAAGGTTTTACTAGATGTTGCACGGACCTATACAAATAAAATGGTAAATATCTATTTTAATGATCTTAACAAGGCTCGGGTTTGTGAATTAGAAAAGCATTTACCTGAAAATGAAAGAAATTTTAAAATTATTACTTCGAGTAAGGATGCTGTTGACTTATTAGAACATATAGGACCTCAGCTTTCTGAAACTAGCCATTATAATTATTTTTTGCTGTACGATCCATATGATGCTCACATTGATTGGAAAGTTTTACTACCGTTTTTTAGGCATTGGGGAGAAGTAATGATTAATCATGCTCTTCTTGATCCAGTGAGAGCAATAACTAGTACTAAAAGCGATACTGCCATTGAAAAATACGAACGTACATATCTTACTGATTTTGAAAATTTGGTTCCTTATGGTTCAGACAAAAAAGCGTATGAAAAAAGAATTTCTCAAATTTTGAATTATATAAAAGGTAATCGGAGATATTATATAGCTTCCTTTCCTTTTTACAATTCTAAAAATTCTCTGCAATATGACTTAATTCATTGTACGAGTAATATCGAGGGATATAAGCTTTATAAAAAATGTGCCTGGAAAGTATTTGGTGGAAAGTCCTCAACTAAAAGGACAGGTAGTCAGTATATTCAGCTTGAAATGAATTTTGATGAAAAATCAAAATCAGAAATAGATGAACCAATTGATGAAGGCTGTTATACTATTCACGATGTAGCGGGATACCTTCAGCATGTTTTTTCAGGACAAGAAAAAGTCCCGCTTGATGAAATATGGACTGTATTAGCCGATCATCCGATATTTCCCTATGACGTTTTTCGGAAAGAAATAAAGAATGAATTAATTCAATATTATCAAGCTAAACGAGTTATAGAAAAGGATATTCGTACAGGAAAAAGACGAGAAACGATATCCTTTAAGGGATAATGTTTGATTTGAAATAGGAGTAGATAGTGCATGGAAAATACCGAACCTGTACAAAAATTTGGTGGCGAATGGACAAAACAAAAACTAAATCTCTTTACTAGATATTTAAATTCATATCTTATAGCACTTCAAAATCAAAAATTTAAAAAAATATATATTGATGCCTTTGCTGGAACTGGAGAAATAGAAACGAGAGATAGATCACAGCAATTAATAGGCTCAGCTAAAAGGGCTCTTTTAGCTGAGCAAAAATTTGATCATTATATATTTATACAGCAGTTTACAACTTTTTGAACAAATAAATATCGCGTAACCAC
>CALFNR010000215.1:0-27129 GCA_937903005.1 uncultured Lachnoclostridium sp.
GTAGTGTTATAGATTGTAGTAAAGCAATTGCTGCAACTGTTTACAGTGAGAAGTCTGTCTGGGAACTAGTAGAAGATAACGAACTTGTAGACAGGACAGTCCCTGTTATTTCTGTGCTAACTGTGTCCGGCTCGGGAAGTGAAATAGATGGTATTTGTTCTTTAACAAATCCAGAGATTCCTAACAAGAGAGGAATTACCAGTCAAAAAGTGATTCCTAAAGTATCCTTTCTTGATCCAAAGTATACTTCCTTTGTTCCAGTAAGTTTATCAGCGGCTGGGGTTGTGGATACAATTGCACATCTCATGGAACAGTATTTTCAAGATACAGTAGATATTCAGGTGCAGAATTCAATTATGGAATGTATGCTTGAGAAGTGCTTCAAATATGGAAGAAGATTGATGAAGGAACCAAAAAGTTATGAGGTTAGAACCAATTTGATGTACATTTCTACATATGCTATGAATGGCTTTTTATTAAAGAAAAAGAATGAAGATTGGAGTCTTCATCCAATTGAGCATCAATTATCAGCTTATTATGATATCACTCATGGAGTTGGCATCGCAATATTGATGCCAGAATGGATGAATGCAATTTTTAAACCGCAGTCTTACAGAAAAATTTATGAATATGGGGTTCATGTATGGGGAATTAATCCTGACTTGAACGAATATGAAGTGGGAAGATTAGCAATTAAAAAAACTGAGCAGTTTTTACGAGATTTACAAATGCCGAAGTCATTGAGTAGCATTGGAATTAAAGATAATACACATTTCGACATTATGTCTGAAAGAGCTTATCGAAAAAATATCTCCACAGACTATTTGTCCCTATCTAAGGCTGAAATATATGCTCTCTATAATAAAGTATTGTAAAAACAAAGAAGAAAGGGTAAATATAAATGAAGAAAAAATTGGAACTTCAATGTACAAAAGTATCTCCTGGTGTAGTAAAGGGAAGGGCAAGAATAATAAAGGAGGAAAATGATTTACAGCTAGTAGAGGATGGTGAAATTGTTATCTTGCCTTATAGTCATCCAATGTATGCGATGGCAGTAATGAAGGCAGCAGGAATCATATGTGAAGCAGGAGGAAAGCTATCCCATATTTGTATTGTTTCATTGGAGATGGGAATTCCTTGCATGACAAGAGTATTGGGAGCTACAAGTCAAATCAATACAGGAGATATGATAGAGCTGGATTCAGACCAAGGGGTGATATACAGATATGATGAATGATGGAATCTTGAGATTAGAGAAATATAAAGAATCATTAAAATCTGCATGGGGATATAATGATTACAATGACTGGCCTATTAAAGTCAATTCTATTATGCATCTATTTTTAAAGGAATTTGCTCAAGAGTGTTTAGATGATTTGAAAGAAATTGAAGAAAAAGGAATTGACTCAAAAGAAGTAACAGCACTATTTAATAATCCGGCCAGATTATATCGTTTAATAGATCCTATTATTTTTGGTATGAAGAGATTGGGCATACCACTTGAGGAACAAAGAAAAATTGTACATAAGTTATTAGATATGGTTAGCTCTATGAAAGATGGAGATGAATTCAATGAGGCAGGAAAGAACCTCATTATGAATAAAGATGAACTTGCGTCGTTTTTATCAAAAACAGAATTACGAGAAGCGACTAAGAGTGATTCAGCACTGGTTCAAAAGTTTTGTGGAATTATGTGGGCATACACAGAATCAATATTTTTCAGGGCTCATGAAGTCACAAAAGAAGTACATGGAATCTATCAAATTGATAATGATAGGCAGATGCTAGTGAGAGAATACCTGAATTTGCAGCCAGACTTTTTATGGGGAGATAATATTCCTTTCCTTAAGTACAAAAATATTCAAGTAGTTGCTGTATACAACAATGATTTGAAGTTAAGAATTGATTCGTACAACCATCTTTTTTTGGAAAAAGGAAACTATGTTACATGTATGACACATTACAGTCTTTTGGGAGATGGGAAACCAATTGAGGTCGCAGAGTTATCTGAGCTTATCATGTCCGCTTTTCAGACAATTAATACGATCCATTCATGGACTGCTGAACAGGATTGGAGAACGTTGGCTAATAAATATGCGGATATTTACTGGTATCGAAAGAGTCCATTCCGTTTAGTTCTGAATAAAGACGCAAAAGTACCTGACTATATCAGGGAGAAGATAAAAAATGGAGAACCAGATCCAAGGAGAACTAGCAATTTAACTGATGCAATGATCGCACGTCTTATTAGGATTGTGATTTAAAAGGGGAGAAAATGATTTATAGAGTAATAATGGAAAATACCAAGAGTATTCCTAATAAGATAGCATTAATTGATAATGGAGAGGAGATCTCTTATAGTGCATTGGGAGTAGCCATACAAGATATGGAGACAGAATTATTAGCGCTGTTAGATGAAAGAGAACCAATTGGAATCTGTCTTCGTAATTCAGCAGAATTTCTGGCTTGTTTGTGTGCGTCAGATAAGTTAAAACATCCAGCCCTTCTTCTAAGTGTTGGTTTTAGACGCAATGAAATATTGTGTCACCTTGAAAACGCTCATGCTCGATTTGTAGTTTGTTTTGAAGAGATGAGCAAGGTATTTGAAGAAATTGGGGGGGTGTTAGTAAAAAAATATGGTAAACTTTACTTTTTTAAGTTCGAAATAGAACTGGACTTGACAAAGTATGAAGAAGACGATTATTTTTGCCAGCTTACAAGTGGAAGCCAGGGAGAGTCCAAAGGAGCTATACGTACAAAGCAGCAGGTATGGAAGGAGATTCAGGAAACTACTGAAATGCTAGGAGTAGATGAAAATGATATGTTTTTGACCATGCCTCCTTTAAGTCATTCATACGGTCTGATTTTTGGAGCATTAACTCCTTTATGTATTGGAGCGACCTTGGTTATGGAAAAGCAATTTACCGCTGACGGAACTGTGAATGCTATATCTAAGCATCATATAACAACATTAATATTAGTACCATTTATGTATGAATTAATTATTAATAAGAAGTATAAGGATAAGAGTGCATTCAGTTCTTTAAGAATATGCTTGTCTGCTGGAGCAATATTAACAGAGAAAGTTATCTTAGGATTTTATGAACTGTCTGGTTCATATATTAATTCTGATTATGGTTCTACAGAATCAGGCGTCATGTGCATTAATGTGGATCCAATAAACAAACTCGATTCCGTTGGAAGGAGTGTTGGGGATAGGAAATTCAGAGTTGTTGATGAAGACGGAAATGTCATTGGCAATAATGAAATTGGAAGAGTACAGACAAGGAGCAAATGTAATTTAAGATGTTATTTATATCCTGAAATGTTCAATGAAACAATTCAGGACGGATGGCTATCACTTGGCGATATTGGCTATCTAGACGATGAAGGCTACGTATATATTCTAGGCCGCGCTAAAAACTTTATCAATGTAGGTGGAGAAAAGGTTGATCCTGCTGAAGTAGAAAAAGTTATAATGGAAATTCCAGGTGTAAAAGAAGTAGTTGTAGTAGGTAAAAATTCAGATACATATGGACAAATAGTGAAAGCAGTAATTGTGAAAGAAGGAGAGTTAAATAAGCCTCAAATAGCACAATACTGTCTGAATAAGATTGCGACTTATAAAATTCCAAAGATCATAGAATTTGTTGATGAAATACCTAAGAGTGCTACAGGAAAAATATTGAAAAAGTACATAGTGAATTAGGGGTGGAGTTAAATGGAGATTGAATTAAAAAGAGAGGATTTTATTAATCAGTATCCCCCATCAAATTTTTTGAATAAAAAAGATGTTGGTTTACTTTGGGAAAAGGGTCGTTACAATTTATATGTACATATCCCATTTTGCCATAAAAAATGCGAGTTCTGCTACTATAAATCAGAAGAATTAGGAGATGACCCAGTACCAGCTGAGTATGTTGCTGCCTTAGTTAAGGAGATGGAGATGTATTCAAAATTGCCTGAAATACAGGGCAAGATTGCTAGTTCCGTTTATTTTGGTGGTGGAACACCTACTAAATTAAGCTGCGAACAGATTAAGCTGTTACTAGACGCAATACATAAAAACTTTATTCTAGATGAAGATTATGAGCTTTGTTTTGAGGCAAGACCAGGCCAAGAGACAACTGAAGAAAAGCTTGCATTGCTAAAGGAATACAAGATTAAAAGAATTAGTTTTGGTGTTCAAAGTCTTGACGATGAAGTGTTAAAGGCAAATGGAAGAAATCATGATGTGGAATCTTTTTATCGAGTATTTGAGCTGGCAAGAAAGATAGGAATTCCTAGTATTAATACGGACTTGATGTCTGGAATGGTTAATCAGTCAAGGGAAAGCTGGATGGATACGGTTGACAAGTTAGTGAAACTGCATCCTGAAAATATTGCGGTATATAAGTTGGAATTATACTTTAATAATGTATTATATAAAAGAATCAGAGAAAAAGAGTTTAGTCTTATGTCCGATGAAACGGAAGCACAATACGTTCGCGAAGGCTTCCAGAAGATGATAGATGCAGGATATATTCCAGTGACAAATTATAGTTTTACTTCAGATTTAAAATATGAGCATGTACATAGAAGAAAACTATGGCAAGGTGAGGACATGCTTGGAATAGGAGCTTCAGCTCACTCTTGTATGGATGGTTTTATATATCAGAATGAAATTAGTATTGAAAAGTATTTGAGCGCAATCAATGAAGGTAAATCTCCAATTATGAGAGCTTATCGTATGAGTAAGAGAGAGGAAATGATTCAGAGAATCGTGCTTGGACTTAAGACGATGCATTTTAACCGTGATGCTTTTCAATGTGAGTTTGGAATTGATGTGATGGATTTATATGGAGACGAAATGAGAGCGCTCGAGCAAAGAAAGTTCCTGACAATTGGTGAACATGAGATATCGCTTACGCTAGAAGGAATGCTGTATGCCGATGATATCGTTAGGGTATTCTACTTAGACGAGCAGAAAAAGGTATACTTATCACATTTTAAACGCGTGTAGAGGAGGAAAATTGATGAGAGACGGATTTTATTTATCGACATACATTCATATAGATCCCATAGCTTATCTCTATAACTTCCATATTCGCCACGATCAGAATATATCGTTGTGGAAAAAGCAAGGAAATAAGATAATATTAGTTCATCACTGGGAATTGGAACGTATTACAGGACTTAAAAGACAGTACAAATCATTTTACAGTATTCAGCAGGCAAAAGAATTTATTGAGATCCTCTTGAAACAATATGATTTGAAATTTGATGATTTAGCTGGAATTATTGGAACACCGCAGCTTGATACGGTATCTGATTATAGTTCGATTGAGGAAAACAAGGAGCTTGCTTATCACAGTATATGCCACTTATATTCTTCCATGCTTATGGATACGGACATTTTTCATAATGAAAATATAATATCACTTGCCTTGGATGGCGGACCGGATTCTGTCGTAGATAAATCAATAAATGATAAAAAATACTATGCTGGTTCAGTATCAAGGAAGGGAAAAGTTGAACTTTTTCCTTTATGCTCACCTGGTTTTTTATGGACATATCTTCGAAAAAAATACAATTTACGCGAAGGTACTTTGATGGCATTAGCTACAGCATCCAAAAGTGAAATATATTGTGAAGATGACGAACTAGTAAAAGTATATGGTATCAAGGACTTGAAAAAAGCGTATGAATTTATAAATATACTTGACGATAGGGTGAACAAAATTGAAGCAAAGGATGAAGGAGTTTTATTTAACGGCTTCGATCCTGATTTTTCTGAGCAAGATAACAGAATTAGTATGGTTTCCAAAATTGTTCAAAAGATGTCAATTCGTATACTCAAATATAACATAGAACATATTTTAGAAAAATATGATCTTGAACCATCAGAGACATATGTATCTATCTCTGGAGGATTCGGACTTAATTGTCCAACGAATAGTTTCCTAATGAGAGAATACGGATTTAAAGGCTTTTTAGCCCCACCATGTGTAAATGATGCAGGTATATCAATTGGTATAGCACTTTACTATTTTAATAAAGAGATTCCTGATATGGAATTTGCTTTGAAAAGTTCCTATTTTGGAGATAGTGATGATTCTTTTGATAAAATTTTGGAAAGTGGAGCATACAGTCAGTTTTTCAAAAGTTGCCAAGAACTTGATGAAAATACATTTGTGGAAGACATACAAAAAGAGCCAGTTGTATGGTTTGACGGCAGGGCAGAGATTGGTCCGAGAGCTTTAGGACACAGAAGTTTAATTGTAGCTCCTGAGAAAGAAAGCGGAAAAGATCAGTTAAATATTATAAAGAAAAGACAATGGTGGCGTCCAGTTGCGCCAATTATTCTTCAGGAAGATATGGAGGAATGGTTTGAAGGAAATTATTATTCACCATTCATGTTACATACTTTATATGTAAGAGAAGATCAAATTAATTTGGTTCCATCCATTTGTCACTTGGATAATTCTGCTAGAATACAGTCGCTGCTATATGATGATAATCCAGCGCTATATCGCTTAATTACTGCTTACAAAAGGCAAACAGGAATTCCAATCATTTGTAATACATCTTTGAATGATGTGGGTGAACCAATCATCAATACAATTAAAGAGTGCTTGAACTTTGCACTTAGAAAAGGTATTAAAGTAATTTACATCAATCAAAGAAGAGTGGAATTGCAAAATCATGATAAGTACATAAAAACTTGTCCTGAAGAGAGAAGTTACTCCATGAATCTGTTTACAGAACAGGAGATAGAGGAACTAAAACGGAAAGTAAATCCGTTTAATTTAGAGGAGAAAGCGTTAATCAATATTTTTAATAGACCAGATCTAGGTGAAAGTATTGATTTAACCAATAAGGCAGATGCGAATCGGTTGAAGCTATTCACGAGAATCGCAGAAGGTAGAATGGGAAAGATACCAGTACCAGGTTTAGACACTAAGAGAGGAGAATGATTTATGAAAAGAGCAGAAATTTTAGATATATTGAAAGAGATTTTATTAGGAGAAGAGGGGCTTGTATTAGCAGAATCAGTTGCTGATATGTCTGAAGAGACTTCTTTAATTGATGATTTGGTTATGGATTCTCTACAAATTTTAAATTTAATCGTTTTAATAGAAAATAGATTCAATTTTGAATGTAATGAAAGTGAGTTAAACTTGGATATGTTTGACAAGGTTGGCGAGCTAATTAATTTTATTGAAAGCAAGAGTAATTAATTTCAGAAAGCAGGAAGTATATATGAGTGAGAGATGGTTTACTGAAGAAGCTGCAAGTTTTTTATGTGAGCTGAAAGAACGCAATAGTAGACAATGGTATTTGGATAACAAAGAAGTGTATCAGGAAGTGGTAATGAAACCTTTGATAGATTTGGTATGCAGTTTGTCTAGCACAATGCTTGATATTGATAATGATATGGAAGTGCGACCTTTTGTTGGAAAGACTATATCAAGGATTCACTGCGATGCAAGGTTTTCAAAAAATGTCTTGTTTAAAGATCGGATGTGGGTAACATTTAAAAAAATTGGCGCAAGTAAAGTAGATTATCCCTCATTCTTTTTCGAGTTTTCGCCTTATTCCTATCGGTATGGAATGGGGTTCTTTTCCGCGTCGCCTAAGTCAATGTTAGCGATCCGCGAAGCAATTGATGAAAATGAAAAAGATTTCATTAAAATAATAAAAAAAGTTAAAAAAGACAATTTATTTTCCCCTGAAGGCGAAATGTATAAAAAGGAATATTATAAGGGGAAAAATGCAGAGGTAGCTCTTTGGTATAATAGAAGAAATATTTATCTCGTACGTAATAGTAATGACATAACAGAGCTATACAGCATGGAAAAGATTGATGAAATTCGAAAAGGATTTGAAAACCTGAAGGATATGTATCAGTTTTTTGCTTCCGCAATCGGTAGAGAATCTTAAGAATTTTATGAGAGGACAATTTTATGAACTGTATTTATGAAATTTGGGATGATACCACCTCGTATGATAAGAATATTTTAGGAAACAAAGGATATCATTTGATGAATATGTTTCAAAACGGAATCACAGTACCGCTTGCAATCGTCATTCCTACCACAATATGTAGAGATTATTACGGTTTAGGTAAGAAATTATCCTTAGAATATAAGGAAATGATTAAGAAAAAGTGCAAGGAACTTGAAAAAGTAACAGGAAAAGAATTTGGGAATGCAAAAAAAGCTTTACTTGTTTCAATTCGTTCTGGAGCAGCAGTATCTATGCCGGGAATGCTTGATACTATTTTGAATGTTGGTATTACAAAAGATATGGTTTTAAAGACTCAGGAAAAGTATTTATTACGCGCATATATAACATTTTTAAATGATTATGTAAAAGGAGTATATGGAATACAGCTTAAGGAAAGGGGAGATGATTTTCCAGATAAGTCAGTAGATGAATATAAAGAAATCATTTCAAAAAAATTGGAGTTATTCCAACAGACAACAGGAGAACAACTAGACGACTCTATTGAAGCAGTAATTGAAAATGCTGTATGCTCTATTTTCAATTCATGGGAAAAGCCAGAAGCGCAGATGTACCGAAAGAATAAAAACATTTCGGATGATTTATATACAGCTGTTGTAATTGAAGAAATGATATTTGGTAATCGGAATGAAATGTCAGGAAGCGGAGTATTATTTACTAAAAATCCAATAACTGGTGCAGATGAACTTTATGGAGAATATATAGTGAATGGGCAGGGTGTTGAAGTTGTAAATGGCGTAGCGGATACAAGACCAATTGAGCAAATGAAAAGTGAATTAAACGAAGTTTATGAGCAATTGAAAAACGAAGTTTCAAAAATTAAAACGCTCTATGCCGACCCGCAGGATATTGAATTTACTTTTGAAAATGGCAAATTGTTTATTTTGCAAACAAGAAATGCATGTATTAGAAAGTAAAGCCTGAAGTCATTACAAGAAAGGAGTCTTATGGAAACAAAAATAAAAATAGTAAGGGCAGAAATTGATAGATTAATAAGAGAATTACATCCTGACAATGAGAGATTTTTTTATTCACATTTACATGGTGTTTCTCATTATTGTACATTACTGGCATTTAGACGAAATTTGGATGTAGAAATAGCTACAACTTGTGGTATGGTTCATGATATCTATCCTCTTTATACTGGTGAGTTTGAAGACCATGCAGTAAAGGGAGTGCCATATGTAAAATCGCTACTGGAATCCCTAAATATATTTACGGATGAAGAAATTGGAATAATTACGTGTGCGGTTTCTAGACACACTGATAAAAGAAGTATTGATGAACCATATGACGAATTGCTGAAAGATGCAGATACTATGTATCATTGTCTATATGATCCTGACGATCCTATTAGGGAAAAAGAAGTTGAAAGGTACAAAAGAATTTTAAAAGAATTTGGATGTACAATTATGCCTACAATGAATTAGGATGCTTAGTTTTTCCTAAAATGTAGACAGCTGTTTTCAATAAATGCACAAAAATTATGAATAATGATTTACGAGTTAAGGAGAAAAATGTTAGTAACAATTGTTGGAATAGATGGTTCGGGTAAGACCACACAAGTTGAGTTACTCAAGAACGCCGGAAAGTATTCTGTATGTGCACACAAGGCTTCTTCAGAGGATAGGAGTATTATAGAAAGTATTTCGTATGAAAATTATACTACATTTAAAGAGACTTTGTCTGTAGCGATGACGTTGGATTTGTTAAGAACGTATCGTGCTGAGATGGATTCATGTGATAATGTTACGTTAAATCTTTGGGATAGATATAAATATTGCATCCAGGCATACTTTGCAGCGGAGCAAATCTCATATGAAAAAACAAATTTACTTTTAAAAGAACTGCCAACGCCAGATTTAACGATATTTTTAAAAATCGATCCGAAAGTGGCAGAAAAACGTATACATAAGCGTGGCGCGGCAAAACCATTGGAATATGCTGAGTTTCTGACGATAGTTCAACAGCGGTACAGTGAGATTTTAATGAATGAAGATCATGTTCATATGATTGACTGTAATGAAAAATCTTCAGATGAAATACACAAAGAAATTATGGATGCAATAGAAAAAAGGTTGCAGACATTATAATCGTTAAAAATTATGATTAAAATACTAAAAGATGTATTGGATAAAATAGGGAGATGATATGCTATGATAGTTCTTGGAATTAGTGGTGGTATAGGACATGATTGCTCAGCATGTGTTGTGAAGAACGGAAAATTGCTTTGCGCTGCAGAGGAAGAAAGATTTTCTCGTATTAAGAGATCATCACGTAAACCGCCTGTAAATGCTACAGTATTCTGCTTGGAGCAGGCAGGCATTGATATCAACGATGTCGATGTTCTTGCAATTGGTTGGAATCCAGATAAATTTAATATAAAGTGGCCAGTTGATTACTTGGAAGAGTATTTATCCAATCCTCTGTTAAAGAGGGAGAAACCATTTAAGATTGTTCCAGTTGATCATCACATTGCTCATCTTATTGCTTCATATGCGTACTCTGGATTTGAACAAGCTACAGGAATTGTAATCGATGGACAAGGTGAAGACTTAGCAACAACAATTGCATATATTGATAATAGAGAAGTAAAGATTCTTGAGCAAAAACCTATTTCACAGTCATTAGGATATTTCTATCAGGGGGTTTTAAGATACTTACGACTAGGTCGTACAGAGGCCGGAAAATTGATGGGACTTGCATCCTATGGAAAAAAAGAGTATGACCTACCAATTACAATAGACGAAAAAGGTTACACCACAGCAGTTAACGACCTAGATTATAATTTCGTAGAAGAAAGCAACGACCATGTTATTGGATGGTGGATTAACTGGCTTACTGAAAATATAGGTAAGTCTGCTGAAGGAGAGCTTGATTTAGAAAGAGTAAAAAACAGAGCTTTAAGTAGAGTACCTTTTGAAAAGCTTAATGCGGATCTTGCTGCAACAGCTCAATATTATACAGAACAAGCCATTATGGCAACTATGAAACGAGGTATTGAGCTTACTAACTGCAGAAATGTAGTTTATGGTGGTGGCGTTGCACTTAATTGCTCGGCAAATGGAAAAATTGCTCATTCTGGAATAGCAGATAAGATAAGCGTTTTTTCAGCTTGTGGAGACAGTGGTACAAGTATTGGTGCAGCATTGTATGTTGATGGTACATATAAAATAAAAGAAAAAGCATATACTGCATATCTTGGACCTGAATACTCAGATGAAGAAATACTTGCAGCAGTTAAAAGCTTAAAACTAAACCACTCAGTGGAAGAAGATATCGAAGATGTTGTAAGTGGATACTTGGCTGACAACAAGATTATTGGATGGTTCCAAGGAAAAATGGAGATGGGACCTAGAGCATTGGGGGCGAGAAGTATTATTGCTAATCCTTCTAATCGAGATACATTGGATTTCATTAACAGAGAGATTAAATACCGTGAACCATGGAGACCACTATCTCCTTCTGTCTTAGCTGAATTTGCGGATGAATATGTTTATGATGCATTTGAAAGCGAGAATATGTTATTTGCATTTAAAGCTAAGGATATTATGATAAAAACTATGGGAGCAGCTGTTCATATTGACGGAACAACCAGAGTTCAGACAGTTCCTAAGAATCAAGGTAGATACAGAACTATGATTGAAAAGTTCTATGAAAAGACAGGTATTCCAGGAGTATTAAATACCTCATTTAATATTGATGGAGAGCCAATAGTTTGTTCACCTTATGATGCAATAAGAACATTCTATTCATCAAAATTAGATTATTTAATTCTTGGTAACGTAGTAGTGAAAAAGTAGAGAAGTAGTGTGAAGTAGTATTCTTTTGCGCAAAAGCCATACTAATCAAATATGTTGCCAACATGCAGGAAGAGGGAGGTAGGTATGGTTAATGTTTTATGGATAGGTGAGAATCCTCAAACAACTACTTCAAGTAGCTTAGTGGGTTGGCCAGTTTGTATGCGACTAGCCCTAATGGATTATGATGTTTCCTATTTAGCGCTTGATGTTTTTTCTTCACCTTATGAAAAAGACAAAGTTAAAGTAATCCCTACGATAGTCCAAGACATGAATACGCCAATTGGGCTTGGAAGTGTACAAAACATGTTTAATATAGTTTATAAAAGGGTAACACCGGATGTAGTTATTGTTTGTTTAGATAACGTTAAGACAAAGGAAATTTTATATCAGCTTAAACAAATAAAGTTTAATAATATAATAGTTTGGAAGTTTTCAGAAGAGCAGCTGCAAGTTGAAAATGAGCATATACAAATAGCTGAATTCTCCGATTTGGGAGGAGAACAACAATTGTCCGTGTCAGAACCTGTTTTATATAGCGAGGATATCGATAAAGTTATTGAGAAATGGTGCGAATTACTGGAACCATTTCAGAACAGCAAGTCGACACAGGTGTCAGAAAAATATGGAATAAACTTTAAGGGCAATGTATGGGGAAATGGAAGTATGTCTTTGACGTCAAGATTACTTGCTAGTGCCTTAGAGTCTATAGGTGTAGATGTTTCACTTGAAAATACTGTTCTAAAAAGACCTGAGCAATGCACTTTTATTAAGGATGAACAGGAAAAGATTGAGTTTGAAAAAATGGAGAGGAAGAAAATTGATTCCAATCAATATGTACATATACGTTACAGTGGACCACAGCCATCGGAAACACACTTAATGGAAGGACACTTTGATTATACGATAGGCAGAAAAAATATCGCATACTGGTCTATCGATTATTCATCTTTAGAGGGACCTGGATGTCCGTCTGCTGATTTATTGAATAATATTCCTGATCAGGTATGGGTTCCGTCCACTCATAGCAAATATGCTTTGATAGAATCAGGAGTTATTGAGGAAAAAATACGAATTGTACCTAATGGATATTTGGAAGATGTATTTATGCCAATGCAAACGCATAATACGGCCAAAAGAAAGTTTACATTTTTGCACGTTTCAAATTTTAAATTTTATAAGCGCAAAGGTGTAGATGTATTATTGGAATCTTATATCAAGGCGTTTGATAAAGACGATGAGGTAGAACTAATGATTCACAGTCAAAATGAAGCCAATATGGAAGAAATTCTTGGATTCATATCAAAGTTTCAAAGTAACTATAAACATCATCCAGAAATCGTAATTAAGAATTATCCGTTAACGCATAAGGAACTTTCAGTCTTATACAATGAAAGTGATTGTTTTGTTTTCCCAAGTAGGGGAGAAAGTTTCGGACTTCCTCCACTAGAAGCTATGGCATGCAAAACACCCGTAATTGTTACAAATTGGGGAGGAATGCTTGATTTTTGTAACAGCGAGAATGCATATTTAGTTGATTATGATTTGGAGCCTGTTGATAACAACCTTTGTCAGGGATGGGGTGGCGGAATGGAGGCTAACCCAAGGGTGGATAGTTTAGTAGAATTAATGCTTCATGTATATAATGATCCAATTGATAGGAATAAAAAGGCTGCATGTGCTTGTGAAACTGTAAAGCTATGGACTTGGAAGAAGGCAGCATATATAGTAAATGATATAATACAAAATATGTAATCTTGTGAAAGAGCTGTTTCTATAAAAGGTAAGCTAATGAATTGAGAAAATGGAGAAGAATAATGGAGAATGAGCTTTTAGTAAGTGTAATTATACCAACGTATAACAGAGCAGATAAAATACATAATGCAATTCATTCTGTAATAAATCAAACTTATAAAAACTGGGAAATTGTTGTGGTAGATGATTGCAGTAAGGATAATACAGCAGAGATAATACAGCAGTTTATTGATCAAAAAGTGAATATAAAATATATAAAGCTGAAAAAAAATCAAGGTGCTTCAAATGCTAGAAATGTTGGACTAGAGCAGTGTATAGGGGAATACATTGCGTTTCTGGATTCCGATGATATGTGGACAGAGGAACACCTTCAAAAGAATATAAGTGCTATGGAAAAATACGGTGTTAAGTTGAGTTATTCATTTTGGCTTGAAAGAAGTTTGAATGGTAAAGATGAAGTCGTATTTAAAGAAGGCAATCCATTAAAAACAAAATTTGATAGAGCCATAAAAGACTCATATATTAAAATTGTGGATGAAGAGACTGCTTTTTTGGAATCTCCGAGATATATTGAGTATGCATGTATATATAAAGTATACTGCAACCACATTAACACTTTGGTAATGAGTCGGGAAGTTTATGAAAAAGTAGGTTCGTTTGATGTAAGTTTAGCTACTTCGGAAGATGATGATTTTTCCTTTAGAGCTTTATTGTATTTTGATGCTGTAGTCGTAATGAAAGAATTGTTCATATATCATCAAGGGGTGGATAATCTGTATAATTTTTCAGAACGACAAAGTATAGATATAAAGAGAGACTTTAAGGATGAGAAAACAGTAAATAAGTTCTCAATATGTCTAGAAAGTAATTATGAATGTATCGCAAAGAAAAAAACTACTTACTTAGAGTATGGTAGATTTTCACAGAAGAAAGAATTCCTTAATGCTTGTAGGGAGCAGTTAGGATGGAGAGCATTTACAATTGCATACATTAACAAAGAGGTATATAATAAAAAGGCTTTGAAGTATAGTTTACGTTCCATCTATTACATGCATAGGCCAATAGATTTTAAACTCTTTTTAAATATCATTTCATCAAATCGCATGTTTAAAAAAGCAGATTGTCAACAGTTCATACATTTTTAGTACTCAGGAAGGGGTTAAGATTTTTGAAATAATTATAGAAGGAGAGAATTTATGAACACAACAATTGAATTAAAGTCAGTATCTAAGGAATTTAAAGTACTTAACAGGAGGGAGGGACTTAGTGGAAGCTTTAAGGATTTGTTCTCAAGAAATTACAATTATGTAAAAGCAGTAAATGATGTGACATTTACAATCGGTAGGGGGGAAATGGTTGGTTATCTTGGACCTAATGGTGCAGGAAAATCTACCACAATTAAAATGATGACTGGTGTTTTAGAACCATCATCTGGAACAATTTTGGTAAACGGGAAAATACCTTATAAAAACAGAGTTCAAAATGCTCAGGATATAGGAGTTGTATTTGGTCAGCGTACTCAACTCTGGTGGGCGTTACCTATGATAGAGTCACTTAAAATCTTAAAAGATATATATCAGATAAGTGACAAGGATTACAAGGATCAGCTTGACTTGTATGAATCAATTATTAATATAAAACATCTTTATAATAAACCAGTACGTGAAATGTCACTTGGTCAGAGAACACTATGTGACATTTTGGCTGCATTCTTACATAATCCAAGTGTTATCTTTTTGGACGAACCTACAATCGGCTTGGATGTTTCTATGAAAGATAAAATAAGAGAATTGATAAAAAAGCTAAATGCTAGTCGAAATACAACTGTTGTTTTAACAACTCATGATATTGGTGATGTAGATGCGCTATGTAATCGAATAATTATAATTGATAAAGGAACGGTTCTATACGATAACGATGCTAGTAATTTAAAAGAGTTTTTTGGTATGTATAGAACTTTAAAGATAAAGTTTTCTGAAAAATTAACTGAAGATGAAATAATGAACAAATTGCGAATTCGTTTTCCTGATTCACCGTCAATTGCAGTAACTGCTGTTGATGATTGGATAGCTATACTGTCTAAGGAGAGTGAGACTCCTGTTATGGATATTTTGCGATTTATGCAGGAGACAGTAAGCATTAAGGATATTAAAATAGATGAAGTTACAACTGAGGATATTATTAAAAAGATTTATGAGGGGAATGCTGTATGAAAAGATATAAAACATTGATTCGTTCAGGAATAATAGTATGTCTTCGGTTTAGGATGGGTGTACTTGTTACGTTCCTTGGTAATCTAATTTATTTAATTATTGTGTATAGTCTGTGGAAAAGTATATATGCTTCTTCTGGAACTAGTGTTATGAATGGAATGACTTTTCAAGATACCATGATTTATTTAGTACTGGCATCATCCATGTACATGCTTTTAGAAAGTCACCTTACATGGAGAATGCATGAGGATATTCAATCGGGTAAAATCGTTCTTGATATCATTAAGCCGATGGGATATCAAACATTTAAGTACGCTGGAATTTTAGGCGAGGTATTGTTTAATTTCCTTACAACGTTTGTGCCAACATTTTTAATTGTATATTTCATATCAGGCTGTAAAATACATATTGGTTTCAATGTCATATTGTTCTTACTAAGTATGTTTATAGGAATCATAATAAGTTTGAGCGTTGATTTTTTTATTGGAACAATCGGGCTTTACACACAATCTATCTGGGGAATTAATATTATGAAGGAAGTAGTAATAATGTTATTTTCAGGTGCAGTTGTACCTATTAACTTTTTCCCAGAGCCTTTGAAGACAATAACAATGCGTTTGCCTTTTCAAGCAATTTACAATACACCATTACAATTATTAATCAATGACAAAATGTCAGCCATGGAACGTTTCGGTATATTAGGAAATCAGATTATGTGGTTAGTTCTATTGCTTGTCATAAGTAACGTATATTGGCAAAGGTCTCTTAAGACAATAACGGTAAATGGAGGGTGAAGTATAATTGAGCAGCAATATTCAAATAAAAAATGGACATGGCATAGGTTATTACGCGCGAATATACCAAAAATTACTTATCCAAAATATAAAGAGCAAAATGAGCTATCGTTTTGATTTTATTATTTCTTTATTAGGAATTATATTTGTCAATTTATCTGGATTTGTTTCGTTTTGGATTATATTTAAAAATTTTCCTTCCTTGTTGGGATGGTCATATTATGAAATGTTATTTTTATACGGTTTTTCACTTATTGCGCTAACACCAGTGCAATGTTTTTTTGATAATAATTGGAACCTTATGACATATGTACTTTCAGGAGATTTTATTAAGTACTGTTTTAAGCCTATGAACTTATATTTCTATTACATTTCAGAAGTTTTTGATATAAAAGGAATAGGTCAATTAGGAATAGGAATATTCATTTTAGTTCACTCATGGACTAACCTGCATTTGAGTTTTTCATTTCTAATTTTGTTGAAACTTATTCTGGCATTAATCGCATCTTCGCTATTTATGATTGGTATCATGAATTTTGCTTCAGCATCTAGTTTTTATATTGTGAATGGAGCATACTTTGTAATGGTATTATCAAATAAATTCAAGGATTATGCAAAATATCCAGTAAGTATCTTTAATGGAGTAATAAGATTTGTATTCACTTTTCTTATACCAGTAGCTTTTATGGCTTATTTTCCTAGCTTAGAGTTTATCGATGGTAAGACACCGGTATTCCTTACATACTTTACACCTATCTATGGCATTATCTTCTTTTATATAAGCTATAGATTTTGGTTACGAGGAGCAAAAAGATTTAATGGCACAGGTTCATGATTGGATCGGCTATAATATATTAGACATAATAACATTTTAAAAGTCTAATTTCAAATCGTGTTACATTTTCAAGGTACAAAAATAAAAATAGTCACATTTAAAAGCGGGTTTTGACACCCTAATCATAATAAAGAAAAAATGACAAAGATGCTAATGGTTTCTTTCGCATTCCCCAACATTTATTATAAACCCTTTTGTACGAATAATTTCCCTCCTTTTCTTCAAAACTAACTAAGTATATACCGTTACAAAAGGAGGTTTTACCATGGAAAACAACATTGATAAGAATAAAGTAAGCAATAATAAAAGAAGCCACACAAAAAAGTCCCGTTTTTCACAATCAACTGCAGCATGGGCCAATCAGACCAAAGTAACAACAGATGCCAATGTCTCCATTCCAAGTGATTATGCAGTGAATGAGGCAAAAGACTGGGTCGACAATGGAAGTAAACTGTAAGGAGAAGAAATGATATGGGAAAGAAGAAAATGACAGTAGATGGGAATACTGCTGCAGCATATGTAGCATATGCATACACTGAGGTTGCAGCAATTTACCCAATCACACCATCTTCTACAATGGCAGAAGTGGTAGATGAATGGTCCGCCAATGGACAAAAAAACATATTTGGCCAATCCGTAAAAGTGATAGAAATGCAATCCGAAGCTGGTGCGGCTGGAACATTCCATGGTTCTTTGCAAGGCGGAGCCTTAACCACAACCTTTACGGCGTCACAAGGTCTTCTCCTTATGATTCCCAATATGTACAAAGTAGCCGGAGAACTTCTTCCAGGAGTATTCCATGTAAGTGCGCGTGCCATTGCAGCACAGGCACTGAGTATTTTTGGAGATCATCAAGATGTAATGGCTGCAAGACAGACTGGTTGTGTTATGCTTGCATCTGGATCGGTACAGGAAGTAATGGATATTGCACCAATTGCGCATGTGGCAGCAATAAAAGGGCGTTTACCTTTTTTGCATTTCTTTGATGGTTTCCGTACTTCTCATGAAATTCAAAAAGTAGAGGCGTTAGATTATGAGGATTTAGCTAGTTTACTTGATACAGAGTCATTATTACAATTTAGACAGCGTGCCTTATCACCAAATCACCCAGTAACAAGAGGTACCAGATATTTACTTTCAGACGAAAGAAGCTTCCCAGAAATACTATGAGAGAATTGTACCTATTGTAGAAGACTACATGAATAGAATCAGTAAGTTAACGGGAAGAAACTATGGTTTGTTTAATTACTACGGAGCAGAAGATGCAGAACATGTGATTGTAGCAATTGGTTCTGTATGTGAAACAATTGAAGAAACCATAGATTATTGTAACGCACAAGGCAAGAAATATGGACTTGTAAAAGTACATTTATATCGTCCATTCTCCATGGAACATTTTCTGAAATGTATGCCAGAGAGCGTTAAGAAAATTGCTGTTTTAGACCGTACGAAAGAACCTGGTGCATTAGGAGAGCCTCTTTACCTTGATGTTGTAAACTGCTTCTTTGTGAAGGATAAGCATCCAGAGATTATAGGCGGACGATATGGACTTGGATCAAAAGACACGACACCGGCTGAAATTAAAGCTGTGTTTGATAATTTAGAAAGCGCAAAACCAAAGAATCACTTTACAGTGGGTATCGTAGACGATGTTTGCAATACTTCCCTAGAGGTAAAGAAAGAGATTGTAACTGAAAATAAAGATACCGTTCGATGTATTTTCTGGGGACTTGGTTCTGATGGTACGGTAGGAGCTAATAAACAGGCGATTAAGGTTATCGGTGACAATACAGACATGTATGTTCAGGCTTACTTCTCTTATGACTCCAAAAAGTCAGGTGGTTTAACAAAATCATTCCTTCGTTTTGGCAATACACCGATTAGAGCCACGTATCTTGTTCAAGAAGCAGATTATATTGCATGTCATAATCAGGCGTATATTCACACATTTGATTTAACAAAAGGTCTGAAAGATGGTGGTACGTTTGTACTAAACTGCCGCTATAGCAAGGATGAACTTGATAAGTATCTTCCTGCTAGATTGAAACGAGAACTGGCAAAAAAACATGCAAAGTTCTATATTGTAGATGCAATTCAGATTGCAGAGGAAATCGGTTTAGGCAATCGTATCAGTATGGTCATGCAAGGTGTATTCTTCCGTTTAAATGGTATTCTATCAGAAGAAAAAGCAAAAGAGTTTTTAAAAGCATCTGTTGCAAAAATGTTCCGTAAAAAGGGCGAAAAGATTATTGATATGAACTGCAAAGCCCTAGATGAAGGATTTGCAAAGGTAACACAAATTGAAATTTCTTCCGAATGGGCAGATGCAGAAGAGAACGTAGTTCACGTAGAAGAGCCAGACTTTATCCGTAACATTATGCGTCCGATGGAACGTGCAGAAGGAGATTCCCTTCCGGTTAGTGCATTTAATGGAATCGAGGACGGAACATTTCCAAATGGTACGGCAGCCTATGAAAAACGTGGCACTGCTGTAAATGTTCCAGAGTGGATTATAGAAAACTGTATTCAATGTAACCAGTGTTCTTATATCTGCCCACACGCTACCATTCGACCATTTTTACTAACGGAAGAAGAGAAAAAGGCTGCACCAGAAGAATTTGAAACCAAGAAGGCAATTGGAAAAGGATTGGATAAGTTTCAGTACCGCATTCAAGTTGATACGATGGATTGTACAGGATGTGGAAACTGTGCAGATATCTGTCCTGCGAAGCCAAAAGCCCTTGTGATGAAGAAATTGTCAACTCAGACAGAAGCACAGGTTCCGAACTGGGATTATGCAATTGGAGAAGTATCTAGAAAAGACCATTTATTTGCAGGAAACACCCCAAAAGATACTCAATTCAGAATGCCTTACCACGAATTTTCAGGTGCGTGTGCAGGCTGTGGCGAAACACCTTATATCAAACTTGTAACACAGCTCTTTGGTGACCGTATGATGATTGCCAATGCAACAGGCTGTTCTTCCATTTGGGGAGGTTCTGCTCCATCCACTCCTTACACTTGTGATAAATCAGGAAAAGGACCAAGCTGGGCAAACTCTTTATTTGAAGATAATGCAGAATTTGGACTTGGTATGCATCTTGGTGTCAAGCAAGTAAGAGAACAAATAGCAGAATGCATGGAGCATTTGATTGAAATAGGAACTATTAAAGAAATAAAAAGTGCATGTAAAGAATGGATGGACAATCGAAATGACGGTGAAGCATCCAAGAATGCTAGTATAGATTTAGAAAATGCCTTAGCTTACTACACACCATCTACAAAAGAAGAGGAAGAATGTATCACCTATATTAAAAATCATTCCGACTATTTTGTGAAACCATCTCAATGGATTCTTGGTGGGGATGGATGGGCGTATGATATTGGATTTGGCGGTCTGGATCAGGTTATTTCTACTGGAGAAGACGTTAATATTCTAGTATTTGATACGGAAATTTACTCCAATACAGGTGGGCAGTCATCCAAATCAACTCCAGCAGCAGCCATTGCTAAGTTCGCAACTTCTGGTAAGAAAACACGTAAGAAAGACTTAGGTCGTATGATGATGACTTACGGAAATGTATATGTAGCACAAGTTTCCATGGGTGCGGATAAGAACCAGGTTCTGAAAGCAATGAAAGAAGCGGAAGCATTTAAAGGACCTTCTTTGATTATTGCGTATGCTCCTTGCATCAACCATGGTATAAAAGAAGGTATGGGCAGAAGTACCGCTAATATGGCACAGGCTGTAACTTCAGGCTATTGGCATTTGTGGCGTTACAACCCTGCACTAAAAGAAGAAGGGAAAAATCCATTTATCCTGGATTCCAAACCTCCGAAAGACAGTTTCCGTGACTTTATCATGGGACAGATAAGATATGCTGCACTTATGAAACAGTCACCAGAGAGGGCAGAAGAGTTGTATCAGTATACAGAAGAAATGGCGAAAGAGCGATACGAAGAATATCTTAAATTAGCTGAACGGGAATAATTCGGTTTTTATAGCGAGAAAGGAGAACCTTTAAAACTTGAGGTTCTCCCCTTTTCTTAAAATTTTTTCAAAGTCATAGTAAATTTTATATTTTCCTCGTTTCATTTATGTTACAATGGATTCGAGGTGAAGAACAATGGCAAAAGATAACCGTGAAAAGAAAGGGATGCGTCTTATTCATTATGTGCCAGACTATGTAGTATTTGACTTAGAGACAACAGGAGTAAGCGTGTATAACGATGATATTATTGAGATTTCAGCGGTAAAAGTAAAGGGCGGAGAAATCATAGATACCTTCTCCACACTTGTCAATCCTGACAGACCAATACCATATGCTGCCACAAGAGTCAATGGAATTACGGATGATTTAGTGGCCGATGCCCCTTATTTAAAAGATGTGCTGGCAGATTTTCTAGAATTTATTGGAGACAATGTATTAGTCGGACATAACATTTACAGTTTTGATTTAAATTTCATATATGATGCAGCATTAAATCTATATGGCCGATACGTAGAAAATGATTATATTGATACTTTATTTATGGCAAGAAAATGTCTTCCGAAGTTAAGTCATCACAAATTAGTGGATATTGCAGAGCATTTTAATATAAACACTCAAGGTGCTCACAGAGCGCTAAATGATTGTATTATGAATCAGAAGTGCTATGAAGAAATGGGCAAACTGCAAGAAGAAATTCCAACTGTCATTTGTCCAAAATGTGGTGGTGAGATGGTAAAAAGAGCGGGGAAATTCGGCGAATTCTACGGCTGTAGTAACTACCCAAACTGTAGAGGTACGATGAATATAAAAGACGTACATTAGAACATATTTATCAGTTCAGGACAAAAAAGACTGTGCACAGCTCGTAAAATACCAGCTTGTGCCACAGTCTCTTCTTCGTTAAAGATAGATTATTCTATCACATATTCAAAATCATCTGCAATTGCTCCAACACCCTGGATACCAAAGCTTGTAAAGCTTCCAGCTGCAAGATTAGAGTTCCATGTCATTGGTGTAATGACATAATACTCATCTGTCTCTTCTACTTCAGCGCACCAGATATTAGAAATAGTAAATCCATTTGACCAGGAACTGATATTACTTGTAAGTGTCAAGTCAGGAACAGCAGCAGAAGTATTTTTTAATGTAA
The DNA here is from genome assembly GCA_937903005.1 of uncultured Lachnoclostridium sp. Lineage (GTDB taxonomy): Bacteria > Bacillota > Clostridia > Lachnospirales > Lachnospiraceae > Clostridium_AI. Next base: position 22,547 of record CALFNR010000215.1, read on the forward strand.
GTATCTGGTTTTCACCTTCACTAAATACAAATGTTAACTGAGTCTTAGAAATTTAAAGTGTAGCAAGATAGTCTTTTGAAATTGTAACAACATTATCTTTTACTGTGTAGTCAGTACCTTCAACTAAAGTACAAGTACCATTTTTGATGTCAACTAAAGTATTATCTTTGGGATCTGTTGTAATAACTAAATCAGAACGAAGTGCAGGGTTTTTGTCAAATACAGCTACGGTTGGATCTATGTCTGCGCTTAATTCAGATTCTGGTACATAAACTGACAGGAATCATATGTTCCTTACGGCAGTTTGTTAATACTGTATCAAGGTCCTGTGCAGTATCTGTAATAGACCAGGTAATACGATCTGCGAATGGTGAAAAAAATGCAATGAATAATGATAGTATTATTCCATATGCTGTGCTATAATGGTAAGTACAAGCACACGTATATCATATAGTAAAGAATATAAAAAATTAGCCAAGTGGGGGGTACTAGTATGATTACTAAAATATCAGATAACAAACTCATGGAATCATTTTATAATATGATGCCGTATTTTAAGTATTATTTTGGAGAAGAAGTAGGTTTTACGATATCTAATACAGAAAACTTTCTTCTTGTGCAAAATACAGAAAAACTTAAAATTAATTTTCAAGCAGGTGATAAAATACCAAAAGGAAGCGCGGCAGATATTTGTCTTAATAAGCAAGAAGTGGTTGATACGATCATCCCAGAAAAAGTTTTTGGATTTCCTGTTAAGACAGTTGCAATTCCAGTATTTGAGGATAATACGATTGCAGGAACTGTAGTAGTAAGCATTAGTGTTGATAAGATTGATAAGATAAGTAAGATTTCTTCTTTATCAAGTTCTGTATCAGAAGCCTTAATGAAGATTAATAATAATGTAAAACAAATGGCAAGTGGTTTCCAGAAAATAAATGAAACCAATGAAAATATTGAGTCTTCTTTAGAAAACACAAAAGAAAATTACAAAAAAACAGATGAAATTTTTAATTTCGTAAGCAATGTTACGAAAAAAACCAATTTACTTGGTTTAAATGCATCTATTGAAGCAGCTAGAGCAGGTGAAGCTGGACTAGGATTTGCCGTTGTTGCATCTCAGATTACCAATTTAGCAGATTCTACTAAGAATTCCTTAACTGAAATTAACACAGTTCTTGGTTCCATACAGGAATCCATTGCTGATATTTACAATCGTTTCCAATCATCGAATACATTACTTGAGAACCAGATTGAAGGACTTAACAACATTGAATCAGCCATTGAAACAATTACTGAAAATGTGAAAGTACTAAATGATGTTTCTAAAACTCTTTAGAAGATTATAATTATAATACGATGAGCAACTCAGTTTTAATATGAGTTGCTCATCTTCGGATTGGAAGATGATAATACTCATGCTATAATATAATAAAATAAACAGCAAGAAAAGGGAAAAGATAGATGAACAGAGATTCTAAAACAGATTTCTTTAGAGAACAGCAAGAAATAAGACGTAGAAAGCGAATCGCTAAAATGCGTCGTAGACAACGGAAAATCAGACGAATCAAGAAGTTCTTTCGAAATGTTTGTCTACTGTCATGTGTAAGTGTTTGTGTCTACGTAGGTGGACGTGTAATTCTAAGAAATAATACAGCAGGTATTAGTAAGAAACCGATTCACGAAACAGTAACCACGCAAACATTAACAAAACCAAAGCGTTATGGTGAGAGGGAAGTTTATGATGCCATAGAGGCATTAGCACAGAAATCCAATCAATATCAAAAGATTTATGATAATGTAGACAGTTATCCGAAAGAACTTCTTTCAAGTCTATGCAATAATGAAGAAATGCTGGATTTTGTATTAGGTTATCCTGGTACGAATGTAGATAAAGATTGTAAATTTACAAAAAAGGAATTAAAGGACGACTTCCCACTTTTGATACAATGGGATAAGCGTTGGGGATACACTTCTTATGGAAACAGCTGCATAGGATTATCAGGCTGTGCACCAACATGTATGTCAATGGTAGTGCTTGCACTAAAGAAAGAGCAGAGTGCAACCCCTAAGGAAGTTGCTCGTTTTGCAGAAGAAAGTGGATATTACCTAGACGGAATCGGTACCCAATGGAGTTTCCTAACGGAAGGGGCAGCTCATTATGGAATAAATGGACGTGAGCTTTGTCTGGATGAAAATAAGATTGTATCTGAGTTAAAAGCAGGACATCCTATTATATGCAGTATGAAACCAGGCGATTTTACAGCTCAAGGGCATTTTGTTGTACTCGTGGGAACACAAGGAGATAACATTATTGTAAATGACCCAAATAGTCGCAAGCGAAGCAATACTTTGTGGGAGTATAAAAAATTAGAATCCCAAATAAAAAATCTTTGGGTATATAAAATTTAATGAAAGTGAGAGGAATAAGTATGTGGATATTATTTGCTATATTATCATCCGTTTTTGCAGCTTTGACAACGATTCTTGCAAAAGTGGGAATAGATGGAGTGAATTCCAATCTGGCAACAGCCATTCGAACAGTCGTGGTAGTTGTTATGGCTTGGGGAATGGTATTTTTGACACATGGTCAGAAAGGAATATTTGATATAAGTCGTAAGAGCTGGATTTTTCTAATTCTATCAGGTTTCGCAACGGGGGCATCCTGGCTATGCTATTATCGTGCATTACAAATGGGACCAGCATCAAAAGTTGCACCAATTGATAAACTAAGCATTGTGATTACACTGATTTTGGCTTTTGTGTTTTTGCATGAAGAATTTACTGTAAAAACAGCAATTGGAGCAATTTGTATTACAGCAGGGACGTTAATCATGATCTTGTAGTGGGAGGAACGTATATTATTAAGGAATTAGCACCAAAGGACGGAAGGAGCACATGACATTACAACAGTTAAAATATGTAATCACTGTAGCACAAATAGGGAATATTACCTTAGCGGCTAAGGAATTGTTTATGGCCCAGCCAAGCCTTACAAAGGCAATTAAAGAATTAGAAAAGGAAATGGGAATCACGATTTTTGCACGTTCTAAGAAAGGAATTAGCGTTACCAAAGAAGGGGAACGTTTCCTTGGATATGCCAGGCAAGTACTAGAGCAGGTAAACCTGTTAGAAGAAGAATACAAGTCTTCAGAAGGAATTAAACAGGAGTTGACGATTTCCACACAGCATTATTCTTTTGCAGTGAATGCCTTTGTAGATTTAGTTAAGAGTTGTGATAATGAAAAGTATGACTTTTCGTTTCGTGAGACTAGAACGAGAGAGATTATTGATGATGTGGCAAGCTTGAAGAGTGAAATAGGCATTCTTTATTACAATGCCTTCAATAAAGATGTCATTTTTAAATTGTTGAAGATAAATGATTTAAGATTTACAGAATTATTTGTGGCAAAGCCTCATGTGTTTATAAGTAAGAGCAATCCGCTGGCTGAATATGAATCTGTTACCATGGAGGATTTGTTGCCATATCCGTATCTGTCCTTTGAACAAGGAGAACATAACGCATTTTATTTTTCGGAAGAAATATTCAGCACCATGATAAGGCCTAAAAATATTCGTGTGCAAGACAGAGCCACGTTGTTCAATCTTTTGATTGGATTAAATGGCTATACGGTAAGCAGTGGCGTGATTGATGAAGGTTTGAATGGTGAAAATATCATTGCCGTGCCACTTGATATAGAAGGTGATATGCACATAGGCTACATAACCAATCAGAAGGTGTTAGGAAGCCGTCTTGGCAAGGCTTATATAGAGTCATTAAAAAAGTATATTGATGCATTATAGGATACCGTCTATTCATAGATTGAAACTATGGATAGACGGTATTTTTACATATTTTACGAAACTAGTACGATGGTGCATAATGGGTACATAGAAAATAAATATGAATAATAAAATAGATCAGGGAGGACAAAAGATGAGTTTAAGAGCACCATTTCGTTATGATTATGTAGGAAGCTTTTTAAGACCACAGGAGTTAATTGATGCAAGAGTAGAGTTTGATGAGGGAAAAATCAGCCGTGAGCAGTTAACTGAAATTGAGGATCGGAGCATCACTGAATTAATAGAAAAACAAAAAAAAGCAGGGTATCATGTGATTACGGACGGTGAATTCCGTAGAAAAAGCTGGCATCTTGATTTCATGTGGGGGCTAAATGGAATCAAAAGAGTAGAGTTAGGTCATGGATACTTTTTCCAAGGAATCGAAACCTATCACTGTTCTGTACAGATTGAAGGTAAAATTACAGGAGAAAATCATCCTTTTGTTGAGCATTACAAATTTGTAAAACAGTTTGAGGACGAGAACACTGTTGCAAAACAGACCATTCCAGCACCAGCGCAGTTATTAACAGAGTTATTTCGAGCAGATAATGTAGAAATAACAAAGGCTGTATATCCAAATTACGATGAACTGATTGAGGATATCGCACATGCATACCAAGCTGTTATTAAGGAGCTATACGATGCAGGATGCCGTAATATTCAGCTAGATGACTGTACATGGGGAATGGTTGTAGATTCCAACTACCTCATCAAAAAGTATGGCAGTACTGTAAACATAAAGA
>CALFNR010000216.1:0-16380 GCA_937903005.1 uncultured Lachnoclostridium sp.
ATAAAAAAGGACAGACCAAAAAAGCCCGCCCCTTATACTTGTTCGTTTATTATACTCAACCCTAGTTTTATTTTATACTGAAAAATTACAGTAAGTCAATTGATTTTAACAATTTTACAAAAGAATTAGTTAAATATCTTTTTTACTTTACTAACCAAATACTTACGTTGAAATTATCTTCTACTATTGTTTAGATGGTAATTACATTGCCTGTGGTATTGAATAGAAAGCCATCCTTGAAACTATCTCTTAATTTCTCAATTGCCTGTTCACCTGTACAATGAGATACTGCAATTCTTTCAATTCCAAACTTTTTAAATGCTTCTATTGTCTTGTCAACGCGCTCATTATCTGCTTCTATCAAGTGTGTACCGCCAATTACCATATAAATTGGCATGTCAATACGTTTCGCCACATCACTTATAATGTTAACAATTCCAATATGAGAACAACCAACAATCAGAACAAGTCCTTTGTCCGTTTTAATTCCGATTGAAATCTCATCCTTGAAATGGTCTATTGGATACTGTCCTTCTTCTTCTACAACAAATCTAGTATTCAGTTTCTCAAAATCATTGGATTGTTTAAAATGATGGAATACGATGACATCATCTGTTAAGTTCATTGTGTCTTCTTCCATTCTCCTTAGGAAAATGCCGTTTGATTCGACGTCTTTTTCTTGAAATCCGTTTCCGATATAACTATAGGATTTACCGTTTATTATAGTATTTTCTAGCTTTGTATTAACTCCACCGAATTTTACGGCCCCTTCTTTGTTTTCGGAATATTTTGCGTTAAAAAATTCGCTTCCTACTATCATTTGAGTCTGGTTTCTTAGTACACCTGATTCAAGTAATTTGCGTACACCGCCACTGTGGTCAAAATTACCGTGACTAATTAGCATGTAGTCTACGGATGAGAGGTCTTTGTTCAAATTAGAGGCATTTTGGATGAATTCGCCGGTTTGACCGGTGTCGAAAAGGATTGTAGTGTCTGGGAGTTCTATGTAGAGTGAAAGACCGTGTTCGCAGATTAGAGCCTCGTCGGCTGGTGATGGATTGTTTTCAATTAGGGTCGTGATTGTTAGGTTCATTGGGACACTCCTTTCGTTTTACATTATTTTTGATTGACGAAGTTCTTTTTGCATTGTGTGTCAGAAAATGTTTTGTTAAGGATAGTATGACATAAATGGAGAGGGAAGGCAAATGGTAATAAGAACATCTTCTATTGCTCTGATTTTCAACGCATTCGTTACAGATAGTCAGTAATTTGCGCTTCCATCATCTCTCTATTTGTTCCACCAAGCAGGACTTTTAGCGTATCCTAAATATCTCATGAATCTTTTCCGTTAAAATTTATTAACATATCAACTTTCAAAATATCTTACTGTTATGATTGTTTTTTCTAATCACTGTCTATTCAAGCATAATATTCACGTCCAAAATAGAGTTCTTACTTTTCAAGTAAACTCAAATATGTATTTGTCTCGTATAATGCCGCATAACTAGGAATATAGTCCAAATAAAATAAATCTGGAATTCCTATAGCAAAAATCTTATCGCAATGTCTAAACTTTAATAACATTAATATATCATTTTCAAATAAGCCTAGTCGCAGCATATTAAAGCACTCACTGTTTTCAGAATTTTTCTTTGACAATTGTAACTGATTTTGAGTCCTCTTCCCTACAGAAACAACTCCATTTATATGCTGTATATCACATTTATTCTTTATATGAAAGTGTTCCAACATAAGATTTTTCAAATTAGCACTTGAAATACAAATTTCTTTTTTTAGTGTACTTTTATTATCTAATTGTGCAAATTCTTCTTCAGTATAAAAAAAGTAAATAGCCTCCCCCGTTATAGCTATATGACTTTGATGGGAAGACTTATCTTTTTTGTTTCTATTAGCTACATTTGCATTAGCTAATCGTATTGAAATTATTTCTCTAAAATTGCATGAAGAAAAATATTCTGATACATAATTTTCTTCATAACCTAAAAAAACAAAATAATCCTTTACTAGTTCAAGTAGTGCTTCATATACTGCCATATTTATTTCTCCCCTAGTCTAATTGTTCCTTAATTACTCTAGCTATAGTACGACTTAGTAATGGCGGAACTGAGTTTCCAATCTGCATATATGTCTTGGTATAAGGTCCCTTAAAGTAATAATCATCTGGGTAAGATTGTACACGTGCTGCTTCTCTTGGCGTTAAACCTCTTGCCTGCCATGGATGAATATACATATTACAATCAAATCTCATATGTGCAGTAATTGTTTTACATGGTTTATCTGGCTCCAGTTTAAAATATTTATCCTTAAATATCTTTTCTCTTCTTTTGTATGGCATAATATCTTTAATTTTTGGATCCGATGAATTATCACCCGGATTTAATCTTCCAAATATCTCAATATCTCGTGAATTATTATATCTTGCCTTATGGTTAAATACTAGTTGATTGTTTTTCCCATCATTAATTAAATTCACATATTGATTATCATTATCTACATTCCTATAATAACTAATGTTAAAACCTGATGCTCTATCCTCAGCTTCTGTATTATGAGGAATTTTTTTCGCTACTAATTCATCCAAATCAGATATTGCATCGCTCAATAAAAATTTAGGTGCCTCTAATCCTAATTCACGTATTCTTTCCAAAACTTCTTCATTATCTCCCCCAATTCTATTACCAACAAAAATAACTCGCTCTCTACTTTGTGGCACTCCAAAATCCTTAACATTTAAAACTCTGGCTGATATACTATAACCAACTTTCTTAAAATCATCTTTGATTTGCTCCTCACCCTTCAACATTCCTTTAACATTTTCCATTACAACAAATTTGGGTTGTAGTGTTTGTATTGCTTTTATATAACTTTTATATAGAACATTTCTCGGATCATCAATTATTCTTTGCCTGTTAGCCATACTAAATCCTTGACATGGTGGTCCACCGATAACAACATCTACAGGATCAAATCTTTTAAATTTTGAAATATTACAAAGAACATCGTTTATATCCCCTGTCACAATATGTTTTTGTGGTGTTTCAGGATGATTAAATCTATACGTTTCAATGCAACATTCTTGAATATCATTTGCAAAACTTAATTTATAACCTTCTTGACGAAACCCAACAGATAACCCACCTGCTCCACAAAAAAAGTCTGCATATGTATACCCTACCCTTTCTTCCTCTAAAAGTTGTTGTTTTACTCTAAAATAATTACACCATTTAGATAAATAGCATTCAGAACAATTTTCTTCTTTACACTTTATTTCTTCACCACAAATTAAAGAAAATTCATTTAAAAGCTTAACCTTATGCTCTTGAAAATACAAACTTTTCTGTTCATAATATTGTTCATTTGTTGATGCACAAATTTTACTCAATAATATTTCTGCGTTTTCTTTGCTACATTTTTTGTTAACAAGAAGCTTTAAAATTTTCTTTATTTCTTCAATTTCTTTATTCATGTCTCTCCTTATAAATTTGTTCTTTAATACTCTTAGCAATAGCATATGAAACATTTACTGTAACTGCATTACCAAATTGTTTATACGCTTGGCAGTCCGAAACTGGTATAATAAATTTTTCTGAAAAGCCTTGCAGCCTCGCACATTCCCTTGGCGTTAACCTTCTAATTCTTCCATTCTGAGTAACATAATTATCCTGACATGCTCTATGCATTTTAGCCATTGTTGCAGTCAAAGGACGTGCAACTGATAAATCAATTTCTGATTTAGCTTTATAATTTTTTGTTCCAGTTGCTAAAATTGTTTTAAGAATTTTTTCAGAAAGAAAATACTTATCATCAACATTTGTTTCTAATAAATCTTGAAGTGAACTTTTTAATTCAATACCCTCAGGAAACCCAAATTCAATTGATTGATCCAGTAAGCAAACCAAATATACTCTATTACGTGTTTGCGGTACACCATAATCTGCACTATTAAGTAACTTAGGATGCACACGATATCCAACTTTATTCAATTCCTCTTCTATAGTGGCAAAAGTTTTTCCCTCATTATGAGTCAATAAATTTCGCACATTTTCCAATACAACTATTTGTGGCTGCTGACCTCGTTGTGCTTGATTTTTAATAATATCAATCACTTTAAAAAACAGCAAACCTCGTTTATCAGAAAAACCAGCCTCCTTCCCCATTTTACTAAAGGGTTGGCATGGAAAACCTCCAATTAGAATATCATGCCTTGGTATGTCATCCAGGTTCACTTCATTAATATCTGCACATATAGCATTATGCTTAAAATTTGCATTATACGTTTGTACTGCATATTTATCAAAATCATTTGACCAAATAATATCAAATCCTGCTTTTTCAAATCCCATATCCAAGCCACCACAACCACAAAATAACGATGCCACTTTCATACTAGTCCCTAATCCTCTGAAAATCCATTATCAATTAAGCCTGCTTCAATATTTAAAATCCTTTGACATTGTATTTCAGATGGAATCCTTCCATAATTAATCTTGGTAGCTGCTGACAGAAAGCTTTTTTCTACTTCAGACAACAGGTTATTCTCTTTACCCCATTTCAAAATTTTCTCCCAGTACAATTGTCCTTTTTCCTTAACATCCATTTGCAATAGACTATAATTTTGTTCAATCGTATTCGCTTTATCATTAATACCTTCTTGTGAATTTTTACATATTAAAAATTCTGCTATTCTAGCATCTAAAACACATTCATTCTTAATAAGCTCTTTCCAGCACAAATCTTTTTTACACCATTCTGTAACATTTTTAATCGGGCGTTCTTCAGAAGTGATAAATTGAAAAACAACTTTAGTTAGCCTAGTAAATTCTTCTCCTATGCAATCAGGAACTTTTTGCTTATCCCATATGTATTTCATATTTAACTCACAATCTGGATACTGCTTCTCAATTAGGAAATGAAAATATGACAATGTATATGCAACGATATTTGCCTTATACCCTTTTTCATACCATTCTTGTTTCGGAACGAGCTTATCTATATGCTTAAACATGATAGCGATTACAATTGTATTTTTAAAATAATTTTCATCAAACTTTTCACATTCTTTATCCCATTGCTCAACAATATTTTTTGCAAACTTTGCAAAGTTTTTTTGTGCCCCCATACTAACCCAATACGGATACTCATCCCACGTATTTCGATATTTAGCAAAATCCGTTTTTGCAATTTTTTGTTCTTTAGGATTCTGCATTTGATATCTCTTCTTTTCTGCTCTTGTCATTCGACTTTGCTCTTGTTCATATTGACCTCTTGAACGTTCAAAAAACCAATGAGTCTCAAATTGATTACCATTCACAGCTGGTGCATATATCTTTCGCGATAACTTCTGCATTTGAATATTAAATTCATGATTTGAGAAAAAGTCCGCATCACTAACCTTATTCTGACTATTTGACCCTCTAGATATCTTAGGAATAAGTATTTGTGCTTGCCCTTTATCAGCAATAACTGTTAGCTTCATTTGTACAAATATATCAGCCAAATCAGCTTTATCTTTAAATCTAGTATTCGATAAAGACGCTGTTGTTTGCCCTCCATTAACTATTTGTAAATCTTTTATTGAAGTAATATACTTTCCTTGTTCTTTTGCAATTACCTTTACATCAGTAGCAGTAGCAGAAATTCCATTATTATATGCAAAGAACATATTTTTACTCTCGCCATCCATCTCCAGAATAGTCTTTCGGATGTTTTTATTCACATTACCTCTAGTAGACAAAAATGCTCTTACATTTCCCTCTAACAGTGTGCTTCCATAGTTATCATATAAATCTGCAAGTATGCCTCCCGGAATTACACAAAGCAAACATTTAATTCCTTCATTGGACACATCACTTGCTTCAAGGCAAGGAAGTCCATTTTCTGTTAAGCTACAAAAATCTATCTCCACATGTTCCTGAGTATCCCCCTGCCCCAAAACGCGATATAAACGTGTCATATCCCAAATGTTATATTCAATATTAATTCCATTTATATCCCCGTAATCAAACGAAGATATTTTATCACTAATTTCTCTGTCCGTCAAAATAAAAAAGCGAAATTTTCTTACGGTATACTCCTTACTATTCAATTGATCTATTAAATCATATACAGGCCTACTTATTTCAATCTTACTCAATAAATTACCTTGAACAGCACCCTCTAAAAAAGAATATAATTTATCAAATAATACTTTCGCATCCGTTTTTGTAACTTTAGCAATATTTTCTTCACCAGAATAATCTGTAATAAACAAAGACATAGAATAGTCATAATCATCGTAAGCATATGCATCCACCCGATAATTTTTTCTTAAATATTTTCCCACTGCATAGCAGTTATTAAAATCAGTTATAACGTTTAAATCAAGCAAATCATTCAGTACAGTAGTTGTAAACATTGTTGTTGTACTTTCTCCATCAGCTGCTGCCTGTGTTTTCACATTTTCCAGATAATCTTTTCTGTACTCAATTAGCCCCATACTTCTTTTTCCTCCATCTTCCATGCATTAATTCCTGCAAGTGATAAATCATATTGTACTGATACAATCCCTAATGGAACATTCCCTGTAATTAACTTAGGAAATTCTTTATCTACACAATAATATTCAGGTCCACTACACGTAAAATAAATCTCATCGTAGCTTTTCTTATCTATATATCCTAGAGAAATTAGTTTCTGTTCAAAAAGTTGTAATACACTTGGATAATGTTTCATTTTATCTCTAAGACTATTCACATAACTACTCACACTAAGCGCATTTAAATCAGTGTTTGATGAACGATCTACTTTATATACTACCAAAACTCCATCATAATCAGTTTCTAATTGATTTAATGATGATATTCTTATTTTTTCCTTTCCTGTTGCTATAGCTTTAATTTCATACCATTTTTCATTTAAGACGAAATCTCTATCAGCACCATCTGGACCTTGCCATGCTGACATGACAACATCCCATCCATTTTTTTTCGCCAGTTTTTCTTTTGCAAATTGCAATTCGCCTATCATTCCCTTAAGAACGCTGTCAGATAAATCATTATGTATGGACACAAACAGTTTTTGCCATAATATATATCGTTTTGTTAATAGTTCTAAACCTTCTTTTTCAGATAAAATATTTCGAGATGACTCTATTAAATCCCAACAAAGACTTGAAAAAACATCTTGGTTTTGTTTTTCCAACGAAGAAATTTGTGTTGCCCACCTTCCATCATTTCTTATATTCTTTTCTACGTCTAAAGCTTTACTAGATTTTAACTGTACAGGTTCAAGTTTCGTTATTAACACAAGTTCTTCATTTCCTCTTTCACTAATCCCAATAAAAAAATCCATCGGATGATTCGGATCAACTCTCTGCAAAAACCCCTTTGCTCCTCTTAACTCTTGCCATCTGTTCTTAATCTCACTCGTTTTCATCCTCAATAGCCTCCTCGTAACTAAACATGTTTCTTTCTTCTGTCTTATTTACAATATATCTTACCTTTTTGCTATCACTAGCAGTACCAGGAAATCCAATTCCAAGAGCTATAACAGGCATATCTCCAATGAGCTTTATTGACTCCTTATCTGAATCAAACGTTCTTTCCCTTTTCCCCTCTCTTACTATCGATTTAATTTCTTTATCAACTTTTATAATATATATCAATAGTACCGGTTCTCTCTCTACCGACAGATAAGGTTTATCTGGGATTGTCTTAGAACTAGAGTTTTCTTTTCTATAATTTTCTTCAACCTTCTTAACTTGAGTTTTAGTCAATCCATATTTTGTTGCACCAGGAACCCCTACTCTTGCTCTTTTCCCTGATATTTGCAAACAATTTTCATCTCTTCTAACAACTCTACTAGAATACTTCACCCCCAATTGTACTAATGAGTTTGAAAAATATTCTTCTTCTAAGATTTCACCCCCTCCACCAATAATTGCAACTGTCCATGTTTTATGTTTATTGGAATTTTCAATATAATCACTCAAATCCGACGCTGAAAATGGTATATGTCTTGGATGTGCTACGAATGTTCGTATGTATTTAGCTATTATATCTTTCTCCACCCCTGTATAAGCAATCCGGTTTTTATCAAAATTGTATTTTTCTTTTTTATATTCCTTATTATCTTCTAAAAACGTAAGTAACTTATTTGTGGATTCTAAATTAAGCTTCAAGCATTTTTCTCTACTCGCTATCAATTTAGGTGTTTCTATAACTTCTGCTGCCAATGATATCACTCGTTCTATAGGCGTTGCTGATCTCATTTTATTTCTTGAAGTAACAAATAAAGCTGTTTTATTCTGTTGTACCTTGAATCCAAATTCTGCTGGTGTCAAACCTGTCTTTTTCATTTCTAATATAGAATTTCTTAACTCTATTGTTGCCTCCGTTATATATTGGTACCACGAAATTGCTTCTGGCTCCATCCATATTTTAAATAAGTCTTCATACCCTTTTCTATAACCAAACCATCTTCCCATCTGCATCAACGTATCATACATTTGAGAATTCCTATCAAAATAACTTACACTCAATCCCTCCAAAGTTAAGCCTCTAGATAGACTATTTCCACCTACTGCAATCACTCTTAATCCTGTTTCTTTATATGGTTCATAATCTAATCGCTCAATACCTTTTTCTTTTGCTTTTTGATTTACCAGACGAATTACAATTGGCATAACCGACTCATACATTTTATCTAATACTATATTAAAATCATAGCCAGTTTTCTCGCTCATATTAAATTCAAACCATACTTCAAATAATTCATTTAACTCTTTACTTTTTAAAGCTCTTTCCATCCCTAGTTGACTATACGACTGTATAGCATTTTTTATTTTGCGTACGTATCCAACTATTTTATCAAAAACTTGATTTTGAACATTAACATACTGACTCACATTAATCAACATCGAACGATGTGTTTTAGTATTACCTCGTAAATCCATAACAACATTTACAAGGCAAAAATATTTAACGGCCCTTTTTAGACTTTCTGGAAGTTTAGTAACAATATGCGCTGATTTTGCTTTTGATCTAAAAGCATGTTTTCCGTTGTCTGCATCAATACAAACATCTTCGATTGGTTGAATCGAAGATGCATATGATGCATCCGAACCAAAAATCTGTCTTATACCAATATAATTCGTTGGTGCAGATAGCGCATATATAAAATCTCGAGGAAACAAATTAAATTCATCTGTTCCTTGATCCAAGTCTGGATCTATAAAAATATTAGCAAACGGCGTGGCAGTTACAGCCACATATGACGACCTAGTAAATAATCTCAATATCTCTACAATAGCTTTATTAATAGTTGTAGGTGAATGTTCAGGCTTATTTGTATTAATTGAAGCATTATCTGCTTCATCATCTATAAGCAACAAAGGTAAATCTATTTTAGCACCAACTCTAGAAGTATTTCTAGTACTTAACCATGTTTCCAAATTTTCCAATACACTTTTATTCTTTTTAAGAACAAGAATTACAGGCTCATTCATCCCCTTAATTGTAAAGTTTAACGACTGCAATTTTGCAGAATCAAAATCAGACAAAACACTAGTAAATGGATATGCTGTACGATTTTCGTCAATACTGCCAACTCCCACATACTTTATCTCTGGATTTTTTTGCAGTACATTTCTGCTATTCAGTCCTACGAAACCAGCATCCACACGCTCTTGAGTTTGCTTACGCAACCCCTCTATAGTTCCTGTCAATAAAATTATCAACTTATACCCTGCATCAGCTGCCTTATTGCAAAGAGCAAGGTAATTTGAAGTTTTGCCTGACTGAACATCTCCTATAATTAGTCCTTTTCTTTTCCATCCACCCTCTTCTGTAGGATCACCACACAAATCAAGAATTTCGTCACTAACCTCACTAAGTGAATCTATAACATCTTCACTCCATCCTTGTTGAAGTAATAAATATTTTCGATATCTATTCCAATAATAAAAATCAAACTTAGCCTTTTTATTCATTAACCAAGGATGGTATGTTGATTCCTCTACTACTTTATTACCAATATCCATTCTAACTTTAAAACTTGCTTGCAATTGCTTTTCTACATATTCTCTCTCAACATTTTGCATAGGTGTAACCATAGAGACCTTATTCAGAATTTTCTTTATATCCTCTTCCGTAGGATTTTTACCTTTAAGCTCTTCTTTTAATAACATTCTTGCAATATTTTCACATGTATCCAAATTAGACATTTCTTTTTACCTCATAATAAATTCTTTCAATATCATCCATATAATACATAAATGGCTCTATCTTTTCGAATCCATTCATTGCATTCTCAATATCACCACTCTGGAATGCAGACCGAATTATCTCTCTTGCCATATCTTTAACGCGAGTACGTTCCACATCTTCTTTATCATACGCAATTTTAATGTCTGCATTCATATCATAATGTAAATTATTGAATGGTAGGTTGTTTTGTATGGTATCTAAATAATTCTGTAGCATCTTAAACGTTTGATTATCAATTCGCTCTTTTATTACTTCTAAAACTGGGTATTCCGAATTAATTGCATACTTCACACCCTCTCTAGTTTCAATTTTTTCCCAAACATGAATTGTATTGTCAGCAATTTCTTTGCGTCGACGAAAACTCCATGCCTTTTTACTACCATTTGACATTACATTAATAAGTTGTCTCAATCTTGTTTTTACAACTTCTGGAGGATATGCTGTCGATTTTTTAATATCTAATGTCCATAAGTCATCCAACGAATTCGGAATATCGACTCTTACTCTAGCTAATTTTGTGAATTCATCCATTTTTATTATTCTAAACCACGTTCCCCATGTTAAGAGTCTCTTATTTCTGTATATGTAAAATCCCTGTAGATTTCTTAGACCATCCTTACCTCCGTATGCTTCTAATTCCTGTTTAGACATTTTAGATGGATGTGGAAGTACATAAGGTCTAACAATAACTTTCCCCTTTCTACCAGGTATCTCTATCTTTTCATCATCCATAGTTATTGTACTTTTACTTGCTAAGAAAGGATCAAATGGAAGTAATTTTATCCCATTAATGTAAATATTAATTTTACCCACACCATCGCCACTTAAATACCTATGAAAAACTAATTCCAAATGTTTTTGTACATCGTACATTTTTGACTGTAATACTAACTCTTTAGACATACTTCCGGAAATAACTTTATCTAATGACTGCCAAATAACCAAGGTTCCATGATCCCGTTTATTTAACTCTCCGATTTTAGGTACACCTTCCAACTCTGATTCCTCGAATTGCTTTAGGCTCCATTCTTTTGTATTTATTACATGTTCTAGGCTCCACTGCCTAGACTCTAGCATACCTTCCTTCTTTGATAATACTGTAAGACAACGACATTGTGATAAAGAGGCAGTCTTCATACCCAAACCATACCTACCTAAATCATCCTCATCGCGCTCATTACTTGCATTATAACAACCATAACGCATTGCCTCAGTAAGTTTATTAGATGTCATTCCTAAACCATCGTCTAGTATAGCAATAAAAGGTTCAGTAATTGTATCATAATAAATTTCGATATTTTTTGATTGTGCAGTAATACTATTGTCAACAATATCTGCAATTGCAGACTCAATCGAATACCCAATTGCCCTTATCGATTCCATTAGTACAGGGGCAAACGGTGGGCAAATAATATCTTGTTTCATAAGTCATCCCTTACTTTCTTGTTTTTTCAATAATGTCGCAAAGCAAATCATAATCTTCAATAACCAATTGATCTACACTATCATGAAATTTCATTAAAATGCCACTAGCAATAAGTTTCTCAAGAATTATATCCATGTGCTCAATATAGAAAAATTTCTTGATCAACTTTTCTGTACTATTATAAACATTTTCTTCATCATTCTTCTTCAGATAGCACAAAATATTGTTTAATTCTTCCTTACTAAGATTTATACCATTTATAACTTTGATTCTATTAAGCCATTTTGTATAATACTTTCTATTACTCTCATACCATTCTTTACAAATACAATATTCTTGCTCTTTTATCCTAACTGGCTCTTTCCAATATCTAATATATCCATTTGCATCCTTGATTTGGTCTGATATACTACATGACAAATCTACTTTTCTTATGAATGGATGTCCAATATGAAACTCATTTCTGCAGCTTTGTTCTGATGTCAAAAACTCTAAATCTTCTTGCGTTAAATAATTATGCGCTATTAGTTCTGTAAATGTAGACTGAATGAATCTACCAATTTTCTTTTCTGGCTTAATAGGCTTTTCATTAATTCCAGCATGTTCTTCATATGTATCAATCTGCTTTTTCTCATCATCTTTCTGATATCCAACGCAAATATTAAAGTCGTTTGCTACCTTAAGCAAATCATAACAAGAATTCATTATAACACGAGAAACATCTATATTCTTCTCTGTTAATGCCTTAGTTTGAAAATCTTTTGTACGCTTTACAACTTCTTTAAGATATTTCAAGAACTCTTCTCTTAAATCTTCATACATTCCCAACCTCGTTAAGTATTCTCTCACTACGCCGGAATTTTCACCCTTAAAATGCTCTCTCAATACTTTCAAGCATTCCTCTGTTAACTGTTCATATTTAGCATGATACATCTCCCATATCTCTTTATCTAACTTTCCAGTGTTAGCCAAAGATAACTTATTGTATCTCTCATCAAAAGTTTTAAAATTTGCCAATTTAAGTCGAATTGAAGACGGACTTCTAAAATTTTTACCATGATTCTTAGGAGCAAGATCCAGATTATTTAATATTTGACTCAGCGCTATTACTTCTGGAGTGGAATCAGATATTTTCGAATGCCACTGTAAATCTTTACTTAAATACAATTCTAATGCAAGTTTTAATTCTTCCTCAAACCAATTGGGATTTCTACTCATTATTATCTTCCGTACACATTATTTATTTTCATAAATATAGCACTTTTATATGAAAGTGCCTTATAATATTTATTTTTGTATTTTATATCCTAATGCAATTATTGCCTTTAAGGTTGAAACAACTGATATTCTATCATATTCTTTTTCAGATTCCGGAAGTCTTTCATACGGAATCAATCCAGGATGTCTCTTTCTCTCATCATCTCTTTTGTCTCCTAATGTCCAGCCATCAGAAATTCGTCTTTGAGCCCACATATCATGTGAATTCTTTGCAAGACATTCTAACAAATCATTAAGTTCATTATCAATTTCTATGTTAGAAATATCTATTGGTTTTGGATTATACTCCATAACAACCTCCTAATAATCGTTACATCTTCATTAATACATTTAATCTATCTAATATATTTTAACATCATTACATATTGAACACAAGGGATTAGTACATCGGTAAATTACATTTCCCTTTTCGTCATGCACTAAATCCATAGGTTGATTACAATTCCTTGCTTTGCAAAGCGGATGTGCTTGATACTTTCTAATAGGTTTGAATGCTTTCAATTTTTTTATCAGTTCAGAATATACCGTAACGGCTTGATCTATTGCATTTCTAATTATTAAATCGCTTGGACTAGGACAGTTAATTTTTCCCAAAACAATCCTTACAAATTTTATCATACTTTCTAAATCTATTTTTTCAATATCTCCTATCCTTACCGATATATCCGGTGCATCAATTGGCTTGTCAATCTCATTGGGTTCTATATCGACAATAAGATTACTGTAGTTCTTATTAGTTGCCCAAGCTGCTCCAGTTTCCAAAATGCATGGATTTGAATCGTAAAAATACTTAGAAATAATATATATAACATAAATATTCTCCCTAAATGAATCTTTTAAGTAGTCAAAAATTTCAACATCATTTGGTGCTGTCATCCTATTATCACTTGTATAAATAAATAGTTTCGTTATGTCAATGTTCAAATTTTCAAATATCTTAACAACAAAATCTCCATAGACTTTATATTGTCTACTATGACTTATTAATACGCGCCTTGTATTCTCCATACTTTGAACAGTTCGATAAAATTGAAAATTTTCTTCCATTACTATGTCCATCTCATGTTGTTCAAGTCTATTATTAAGAATTCTCCTTGTCTCAGGTAATGTACTTAAGAATTTCATTTTTGCATTTTTTATTTCTTTTCTATTATCTATTTGTATTTTTCTTGTGGATAATTCGTTCTTTTTTTAACTACAAAATTTAATAAACTTTTAGCAATTTTTATTACTTCAATATAACGACTATCTTGTTCTTCATATCCTCTTCTGTTACTAATTGCCATATCTACTAAATCATCATCTTCGAAAATATCAGCATAAAGTTCCCCTATGACATAAGCCTCTCTATTAGTATTGGTTTTTATCTTTGGAAGGATATCATACTCGCCCAACTTATTCCTAGAAAATATAGATATTCTATTATCATTTACAGATATTCTATTAATTTCTTCATCTTCCGATTTATTTGAAACAACTAATTTCTTATTTATTTCGTTAAGTTCAGGTAAATTACTAACGGTACCAATCCACCCAGTAATAGAAAATTCTCTAATCACCTGTTTTCTACTTTTGTCCTCAACCTCTAATTCATATGGGAAGCTTAACAACTTATGCCTCCTGTTTTTTTGATTCAAACTAACTACATCATCATAGGTATAAGTTAGCTTTAAATTCTTAACAATTTTATTATTATCAACAATACTTTTCTTTTCTAGAAATTCATCGCCTATAACAACTATTGTATCCATTATACTAAAATAATCTAATGCATCTCTATGTAAAGTTTTAAATTTTTCCTTATTTTTACGTATGTGAATTAAGAATTCTTTGTCATTCACATCAAACATTCGTATTAATCTATTTACAATATATCTGTAACTGGTAGTAATTCTTTTCTTTATATTTAACAACTCTAATCTTGTTCCACTCCCCATTTCTGATAAGTGTTTGTTTGAGAATATGATCTCTTCTATAGGGATATCTTCTGGTTCTCCTCCATCTGTAGTAATTTTTATAAAATCCAAAATACATCCGGCTTTTTTACCTTTTTTACAAGATAATACTTTTACACAGTTTGTCAAAGAAAATGCAGCTAATTTGCCAATACCTTTTCTTCCCATCATTTTTCTATGTGATGTAACTGATATCGTTTCTCTCTTATCGTATCCTATATTCAAAAAACGAGAATTAATCTCTTCCTCAGTCATTCCATTTCCATCGTCTTCAATTATAATACTACTGCCCTTCGTATTAATAGTAATCCATACGTTATGAGCTTCTGCATCGTAGCTATTAGCTACCAATTCTGCAATAACACTCGGAACATCACCATAAAGTTGTGTCCCTAATAACTTTAGCACATTTCGATCTAATTTAATTGTATATTTGCCCATTTTTCAACAGTCTCTCCTTTTTCAGTACCTTTCATACACTTATTTTATCTCCGTTTACGAATCAAAACAACTACAATCCTTTTCTTTTCTCTTTTTTTATTGCTTTATGCTTTATTAAATGTTAATCTAAATAAAGAATATTAACTAAATGATTAATTAAGGAGGATATTCTATGCCTAATACCGAACATCGCATTTACAAAGAATTTGAAAAATACATACCTTATTTAAATACTGAAGAGACAAATTATATTGAAAATAGGCTTATTGAACAAATTATTTGGTACGACAATGAATCTCAAAAAAAGCAAAAAAACTATAAATACTGGACTATAGCTTCAATAGTAATGACTGCATTAATCCCAACTTTATCACTCTTTACAAATTATAAATACGGAATTATTGCTAGTGTAACTATTTCCATACTCAGTGCTTCCTCTTCTGCTATTCTATCCATCATAAACTTATGTGATTATCAGAAACTATGGATAGAATATAGGTCTAATTGTGAAACTTTAAATAGTATTCTTCACCGATATCTTGCTCATGTAGGTGAATTTGACAGCATTGACAAACCTAGGAATTTTAAACAGCTAGTTTTAACTTGTGAGCAATTATTAACTTGTGAATTTAAGACATGGACTAACTTAGTTAATAAAACTACCAAAGAACGTGACATACAGAATTAGTGCTATTTTCATTTTTAGTTATAACAAATCTCTTTTTAGTGCTATCTCTTCACTCCCCAACCCTAACCTCAAACACCGCCTCTTCCACCGTCCTCACACACTCGTCCGTATTCTTCAAAATATCTTTTCCCCAAAACCTCAACACCTTATATCCAAGAAACATCAGCCGTTTCTCATTCTCATAATCCCGTTCCCTGTTTCTTGCTATCTTCCGAATCCAATACTCCCCATTGTTACTCTTCTCAAGCCTTGCCTTCAGCTCATCCCAGTCTTTTCCATGAAAGAATTCACCATCGCAAAATATAGCAATCTTATACTTGGTCAACA
>CALFNR010000217.1:0-10021 GCA_937903005.1 uncultured Lachnoclostridium sp.
TCTACATTTTTCATCATAATAATCACATACCTTTCATTTGAAAATAACATGTATCCTTTGGAAGCTGCCCTCCTGTCTGTTCCTTTAGATTCTTGTTATGGTTTACATTTATTTATTTGTTCGTTTGATTTATCTAGATTATAGCATGGTAAAGCGGAGATGTGTCGATTTATGGGGGCAATGTGAAATTAGAGGGGTTTTAAATATATTTTATGGGATTTCTTAAGATTTTTGAAAGACGAATCAGGCAGATTGCACAATGGTCTTGTGCAATCTGCCTGATAAAATGATGGTATGAAATCTGAATCAAGGGATCCATCTCCGAACAATCTTTACGATTTCATTGTTTCTTACTGTGATAGCTGTATTTGATTGGGTCCAATACTCAGAACTGCTTTTTGTAATACTTTCCGGTAAATCTTTGTATCCTGTTACGATGCCTTCTGGTAAGGTCTCATAATCATAACAGTCTTGTAACACAATATCCTTTGATAGCTGTAATGTCCCTGTTCCAATGGAATAGTATAGTGGGTAATCATCCAACGAAGTGGTGCGATATACATTTTCCTCCAAGCGAAGTGATAAGCCATCTTCATCTGTTCCGCCGTTAATGTCTACACCGGTTACTTTTCCTTTATTGTCTTTATTCCATGTAATTCGGTCCACAGCCACTTCTTTTCCAGCCACTTGAATTACATCTCCATGGGTTAAAGAATCAATATCATCTTTTTGGTATCTGTCATAATCATAAAAATTCAGTTTGATTTGATAACCTTTATCTGTTTTCTGTAAATCGTCCGTTGCAAAAGAAACGGAATAGTCACCGTCAGGCATCTCATTACCAGCTTTCTCTGCAAATATCGCTGGCAATGGCAAAACCGTCTTTGTTCCTTCCTCTGGCTGTGCAGTTACCATACTTTCCGTAACTATTCCTGCTGCATTTACATCATTAACGTCAGGTTTCACGTTCCCGCATCCAGCTAAAAAAAAGCAGCTTATTGTTCCAATTAGTAAAAATTTCTTTCTCATATTTCTTTCCCCCTAGTATACCGCTTATGTATTTTAAGCTTCTACATTATACAATATGCAAGAAAAAAATGAGTTGCATTTCTTTTGCGTTTCCATTAAATTTCAGTTAATTTTCATTTGGTAATATTGCAATTTTATGAACTCTATAAAGTCCACGCCTTATCCACTCTTCCATCTTTACTAATCCTCTATCTGTCCTACATTCCACCGAACAAACAACGTCACCAAAAATGTAAACATGCCAGATAAAAACACAATTCCACCCATCTTATCTGCAAAATGCTCTACTAAGAATCCATATCCAATCTGTCCCACTGGCACACACATAGTTGCAATTGCAGTAGAGAACGCCATAACCTTCCCTAACATATCCGGTCTAGTTGCTCGCTGTATATATGTCATCTGAATCACATTTGCAATTCCTAATGCTACCATAATTGAAGCAATTCCCAATGTCACAGCCAGCAAGATTCCATATCTGCTCCTTACCGTTCCTATTGGAATAAACAATGCCAATGCCATCACACACATTGCAATACTCATAGCTGCTGATACATAATGAATCTTTTTTATACCTAGGAAATCAGGTCTGGCACTGATAAACATTCCACCAGCAATCATTCCCATCGCCATAATTCCTTCACTGAAGCCATACACCTGTGAGGACATACCAAGCATTTCCTTAATGATAAATGGTGCACAAACTGTAAATACTGGAACTAAAAATAAGTTATAAAGACCAGAGGCTTCTACTAGTCGTAACACATGCTTATTTTCATGTTTCAGATACGCTGCACTCTCCTTCATTTCCGAAACAAAAAGCTTTATAGGAGCAATTTTATCGACTGGCTTTTCAAACGGTATCTCTAAAAACAGTTCCATCACTGCTGAAATGAAAAAGCTGATTGCATTTACCACAATTACCACTTTAATTCCAAACATTCCATATAGAACTCCTGCAAGAATTGGCCCTAAAAAATTAGACAATGACGACACCTGTTGCACCACACCGTTGGCTGATGTAAGATCTGCTTCATCCACTATTGCAGGAATACTAGCATTGACTGCAGGCTGATATAAGGCTGCAATTCCCGATAAAATCATCATAACCGTTCCAGTAGTGACATAGTTATCTTTACCCGCAAATAGCAAAAATGCATAGACCGTAATACAAAGTCCGCTAAGGAGATCCAAAACTACCATAATGTTTCGACGGTTTGCACGATCCGATAGGATTCCTGCAAAAGGTGCGAATACAATAATCGGCACAATAGAAAGTGCTAGGATGTTAGCAAAAACACTTGCATTTCCCGTCAAATCCAGCAGATACAAAGACAAGGCAAACCTCTGAATGGCACTTCCAAACAGAGAAATTACTTGCCCTAATACTAAGATCTTATAATTCCTATTGCAAAACAGTTTCTTCATGTCCTACCTCATTCAAAAGCTCAAAATCGACGCAGATAGGATACGAACCTGTTTCATCTAACTGCAGTGTTGCATCAATTCCGTATAATTCTTTTAAGTTTTCCTTAGTTACGACGTCAATTGGATTGCCCCCAAACACAACATTTCCTGCTTTGAAACCGATTAGATGATCTGCGAAT
Source organism: uncultured Lachnoclostridium sp. (assembly GCA_937903005.1). GTDB lineage: Bacteria > Bacillota > Clostridia > Lachnospirales > Lachnospiraceae > Clostridium_AI. The sequence goes on from CALFNR010000217.1 coordinate 2,637, forward strand.
TTTGTCGCATTGTTAAGTTCGTGGAGAACTATTACAATCGTCGTTCCATTTTCCTCATTTAATTTCTTTAATAGCATCAAGATTTCCAACTGATGGGACATATCCAGATAAGTAGTTGGTTCATCTAATAACAAAATGTCTGTTCCCTGTGCAAGGGCCATGGATATCCAGGCACGCTGCCTTTGTCCACCTGATAACGCTTCAATTGGTCGGTCTGCAAACTCTTCCATCTGAGTTGCCCTAAGTGCCCACTGAATCATTTGTATATCCTCTTCCTTTAAGCCTCCCATTGGTGTCTGGTATGGAAAACGTCCATAAGACACTAGTTCCTTCACAAGCAGACCGTTTGGAACTTTCGGACTCTGAGGCAATACTGCCATCTGTTTGGCAAGCTCTTTTGACGCATGTTTTTTTATATTAGTTCCATTTATCTTAATGTTGCCTCGTTTCGCAGGCAGAATTCTGGCAACTGTTTTCAGAAATGTGGACTTTCCACAGCCATTTGCCCCGATTATCATTGTGATTTTTCCTTTCGGAATCGAAAGGTTTAAGTCTTCAATGATAATTCTGTCATCATAGGCGACACATAAATCATTTACTTCGATATTATTATCTGTTTTCATATTACTCCTTTATTCCTTTTCCCGTATCATTAAGTAAACAAAATACGGAACACCTATTATTGAAATTGCGATACCTACTGGCAGTTCTAATGGAGAAAACAGATTTTTTGAAATCATATCCGCCACTACAATAATAATTGCACTGATGCCAGCTGCGATTGGAATCTGTCTTCTGTGAACCGGACCGCAGATTTTCTTAGCGATGTGAGGGCCAAGCAGACCTAAGAAAGAGATATTACCAGCAACAGAAGTTGCTCCTGCAGCAAGTACTACTGCGTAAATTAATAAAATACGGCGTTCTTTCTCTACGGCAACACCTAAGCCAGTCGCCAGTTCATCCCCCAAATCTAACACATCTAAAATCTTATTCTTGTACATAGTAAGCCCAATAACAAAAATTGTAATTGGAGCTAGAAAATAAAAATAACTCCAATTGGTCCCCCAAAGACTTCCACTAATCCAAGTAAGTGCCTGATTAAAGTCCCCCTTGGACATATTAAGCTGATAAACGGTAATGATGGCGTTGATACCAGCATTTACGCCAATACCTGTTAATATTAGCCTTGTTGGTGCAACTTTCTTCTTTTTATAAGCAAGCCCATAGATCAAAAGTGCAGCTAATAATGCTCCTATTATGGACACAAATGGCATAAAAAAAATCGTCAGGCTGCTTATTTTCTGAAAATAGAATGTTCCTCCTGAAGTAATTAATAGAATAACTGCTAAGGAGGAACCAGCATTCAAACCAATGATTCCAGGTTCTGCTAGTTCATTTTTTGTTACTGTCTGCAGAATACATCCTGAAGTTGAAAGTGCAGCTCCTACAAAGACCGCAACCAGAATTCTAGGCAGACGAATGGAATGAATGACTGTGGTCTGCATACTCGTCCCGTATCCAAAGAGTGTCTTTACGATATCAAGAATGGCAATGTGATATTTCCCAATGCTCATACTCCATAAACATACCAAAAGTAATAGTCCGAATACCATTGGATAAGATAATTTTGTGCGCTTGTTCATTAGCCATTCTCCTTTCGTACCATCCACAAGAAGAACGGAACTCCCATTAAAGAAGTAAACAGTCCCACTGGTGTTTCATATGGAGCATTAATAAGTCTAGCACCAACGTCAGCCCATACAACCAGTGCACTTCCCATAAAGAAAGAAACTGGTATAATCAAACGGTAATCCACTCCCACGATTCTTCGAGTGATACTTGGTACAATTAATCCCACAAATGCAATATTTCCTGACACACTGACACATACCGCACAAATTGGAATTAATAATAGCAAAGTAAGTATGCGGATTTTCACTGGATTTTCTCCGAGACCAATTGCGACGTCTTCTCCGAGACTTACTATATTAATGTGTTTTGCAAGAAGAAGGGCTAAGATAGTTCCCACTGTTCCCACAATTACAAGAAGCCACACACTATCCCATGTAACGCTTCTGAATCCACCTGCTACCCAGAATGCTAGATTCTGTAATTTATTGTTTAACAGGGCAATTGCAGATGCAAGGGAAATGAAAAATGTACTTAATGCGGTTCCCGCTAATAATAGTCGTGAAATATTCATATTTCTGGCATTTTGCATACTAAAGAACAAAACTAATAAACCGCTTACGCATGCCCCAAAAAGTGCAGCTAAGGTTGTACCAAATAATCCGTACAGATTCTGATTTACAGAAACAATAGCGATTGCTAAGGTAGCCCCCTGGGTAATGCCCATCATGGAAGGCTCCGCAATGGGATTTCTAGTAACCCCCTGCATCATAGCTCCCGTAATACCAAGAAAACCGCCTACTAGGGCGGTAGAAACAGCTCTAGGCAGTCTTCCATTACGGATAAGCTGCATATCAAGCGACTCATCATAACGGAAGAAACTGTCCCAAATGACTGTAAGCGATATATTTTTTGTTCCCCATGCGATAGCAGCTACCAGCCCAATGGCTGCCAGCACAAAGCATGCAAATGCTAAAACGAATGCTTTTTTCTTATTGGAGTTATTTTGTAAGTTCATCAATATAAGAACGCACTTCTTCTATTAAGAGCTGTCTGCCAACTGGGCTGTATCCTTGATTAAAGTAAGGACTTGAAGGCAACATTTTGTACTTGTTATTTTTTACATTTTCCATGCTTGTCCAGATAGATGATTTTTCTAATGTCTGTATATCTTCATCTGTGCCAACTCCGATTAAATAATCCGCTTCAATCTCTGCTAACCCTTCCAAAGTAACAACCGGAAGAGAGACATTTTCCTGCTCTGGCAGATTTTCTGGTCTTGCTAATCCTAAGTCTTCATACATAAAGCTTCCTAAACCTGCACCATCAAACACAAAGATAGAGCCATAACTAGCTAAGAAAGACAAGTATGTGGCATCTTCACCCATATAACTCTTAACTTCATTACCTAATTCTTTTGCTTTGGCTTCATAGTCCGCTAACCACTTCTTTGCAACATCTTCTCTATCCATAAGCGCAGCAACTTTCATGAAATCTTCTTTCCAGTCCATCTGTGCAAGTTCAATCATGATAGTTGGGGCGATTTCACTTAATTGAGTATAAGATTTTTCCTGTGTCTTAGAGATTACGATTAAATCTGGTTCAAGTGCTATGACAGATTCAATATCTACTGTTTCACTCATGCTATATCCAAGTATCAAAGCACCCTTTAATGTTTCTTCTAAATAACTAGGGAACTTAGTATAATCGTATGCATCCGAGTTACAGGTTCCCACTACCTGAAAGCCTAGTAAAGCCAAGGTATCACTATTACCACTTAGATCTACAATTCTTTTGGGAGCAGCTGGAATTGTCACCTCTCCATTGGCATCTGTTATAACTCTTGTTTCCGCTTCTTGCGGCTGTTGTTTATTATCTTTATTGTTAGAACAGCCTGCTGCGCCTAACATAAATACACAAGCCATTACGGCTGCAAATATTCTTTTTTTCATGTTGTTAACCTCATTGTTCTATTTTTCATTGATAATCGTTCTCATTACCGTAGATGATTATACATAAGCTTACATTCTGTGTCAACTTATATTTCTTGTTTTCCACATTTTTCTACTCTTATCCACTAAGCTTATCTTTTAATGCTAAGATAGCACTAACAAATATGACAAGGCACATAACGCTCGTATATGCTATTAGAATTGCCATAACTTTGCTTTCTAATCTCTGTGGAACAATTTCTCCATATCCAATGGTTGTAAATGAAATAACAGTATAATATAAAAGATCAAGACTTGTAACAGGTGTTGAGGCAGCAACATTAATATACGCATTTTCAAATAAATTTGAAATCATAACAACACCAAGGAAAAGATTCAAAACAATAAGCATCATTAAAATAAGTGCACCTGCTAACACTACTTTCAGTGGATATTTCTGCTCGACTTTTTTCTTTTGTCCAAATCTGCATAAACAGCAGCTCACTGGCTCCATGCTAATATGAATCAGCATGTTCATATTCAGAATATAAGATACCAAAAGGCCGATTAAAACCACTTTTCCGCAAGATTCCATAACTGCTTTTTCACACCACAAAAAATAGGAATATACAAATAAAATATATGATGTCACAAGGAAACTAAAGCACAACTTTCGTTTGTGAATGGTTTTAATGAGTCGCTCTATCTTGGAGAAAATCAAAAGCGGCAAACCGAATACAAAGTAAAATGCAATTAGCAAAATAGTCAAGATGAAAACCATTAGCAAAAAAATACGCTCCTGTGAAGAGTTATTTAAAAGCAATTGACTGCGTTGATAGGAAAACACTGCTAGTAAGGCGATAGTTGTACCAATGGCAATTTTAACCAGTATTTTCCCAATTCCAGTAGTCGACTGTAATAGACCTTGATATGCTTCTGTTACCGAATGAAACATTTGATTCATTGGGACACGTTTATTTTCAACGGAATTGCTATATAAAAGCAACCCCAAAATTGTTGTGGCATAAATCACTATCTTACTCATACAACACCTCTTTTCCATACTTTATCATATTCCCATTGTATCAATATTATTTCACGATCCTAGGTACAATCTTTTCCTACTAAAAAATGTCTTTTTACATTGTTATTTTACATTTTTCATGTTATAATTAATTGTTCTAGAAACTTATTGAGGCGGTGATAAATACATATGTCAACTTATATTTATGACTTTAACATTGCTGCATTTATTTTTATTCTTTCTCTCAATGTAATCTTTCATATGAAACAAATATTTCATAATAGGAAGAATAAAATATTTCATGTAATGTTAGTAACAGGTATTATGTCCACTTTAACAGAGACTTTGTGCTATGTTTTCTACCAGCATCCTAATGTCCCGCGCCCACTTCTTTTACTTACAGTTTTTATTCATCTTGTTTATTTTACAGGGGGCTTCATTACATTTTATTTTTTTGTAATAGAAACGATTCATCCTGGTGTTCGAAGTCTTTGGAACAAATTGGTAGGTATAACATCTATTGTAGCTGCTTTCCTGTTTTCCATCATTACAATATTAGCAAACGGCACGTTTCACTCTAGTTCCAATAGTGCTTCTCATCAACTTATCATTTTAATTATATGGTTTGCACTTTTTATTTTCCTAATCCTGAATTCGCTGATCTCCTTATTTAGGAATCGTAACCTGAACAATGTTTATTTAAAAATAGCCTGCTGCTATCTTTTCATTACGACCATTTTTTCATTTTACATAAAGATTGCCTATCCACGTGTTTTAATAGCCGGATTTTCAAACGCTATCTTTCTGTTCTTTCTATTTATCTCGAGCGATAACGATGAAATGTATCTGGATAAGACGGTAGGATGTTATAATAACCGAGCATTTATTGAAAAAACAGCTGATTGCTTTGAACACAAAAAACCGTTTACTGTTTTATCATTTACAATTAATGAATACCCTTATATCGATCAGGTATTAGGACAAGAATCTGTTGAAGCACTTAACAGGCGTATTACTCAATTTTTATTTAAGGCTTTTGGAAAACATAATATTTATGCACTTTATAATATTGGCTATGCTATGTTTCTTGACAGTAGCCAAACAGATGTTAACCAGGTAATTCAAACCATTCAGAAGCATTTTCGTGAACCGTTTTCTTTGAATGGTCGGTTAGAAATACTGACTCCTATTTTCTGTTTAGCCAAAGAACCTGCTTTTGCCAAAAACGGGCAGCAGATTATTGATGAAATACATAATACCTTTGCGGATATGAATAAGAACAAATCCCACACAGTTACTTATGCAACTGGAAAATATCTGAAGCTTGTGCAACGTGAACAGCAAGTCATCTATGCAATGAAGAAAGCCATTGAACTGAACTCTTTTGAAGTATATTATCAGCCAATCTATGACTTAGAAGCAAAGTGTATTCGTTCATTAGAAGCCCTGCTTCGTCTCAATGATGATAAACTTGGTTTTATCCCTCCTGATGAATTTATTCAGATTGCTGAGAAAAATGGTATGATTATTGACATCAGTTCCATTGCATTTCGTAAGGTATGTGAGTTTATCCACGATAATGACATAAAATCTCTAGGCGTTGACTATGTGGAATATAATCTCTCTATCGTGGAATGTGACAACCCTATGCTAGCAAATGATTTACTTGAGGTTATGAATGAATTTGGCGTCTCTCCTTCACAAGTGAACTTTGAAATAACAGAAACTGCTCAGGCTCACAATATAAGTGAACTCATTCGCAATATGGAGCGACTCATTGAATCTGGTTCCACCTTCTCTATGGATGACTATGGAACTGGGTATTCTACAACCCATTATTTGATTAAACTTCCTTTGCATATTGTAAAAATTGATAAAAGCATTCTTTGGCCTGCTATGAAAGATGCAAAAAGCTATAATGTACTTAGACAGCTCATTGCAACTATAAAGTCAATTGATAAAAAAATTGTTGTGGAGGGTGTAGAAACACAGGAAATGGTCGACATATTAGACAAGTTAGACTGTGAATATCTACAAGGATACTTCTACTCCAAACCAATTCCTGCAGATCAAATCATCCGTTATTTAAAAGAGATGAATAAAAAAGGATGAAAAACTTTCCTAGTCAAAAAAAATGAGGTGTGATTCATAGAATCACATCTCAAAACATTTGGCATAACGTCATGCTCTAACCTAAGAAGAAGCCTCTTTCCATTCACTATTTTACTTTAACAGATTTTACACTGCTAAAGCTACTATGAATCTTCTTACCATCTACTACTGTATAAGCTTTCACTTTGAAGTAATATGTTTTCTTTGCCTTTAATCCTGTTTTTGTGTATTGAACAGTGGATTGACTTGTAATGTTCTTTACCTGTTTAAATCCAGTTGTCTTACTTGTTGAAGCATATACTTCATATCCTTTTGCTCCTCTGACTTTTTCCCAAGAAAGTATCGCCTTATTAGTTCCAGCTTTTACTGTTAATCTAGTTTGGGACGGTCTTGTTGCAGTATTTAATACTGCGGAAGAATCTCCTGTAACTTTCTTTCCATCAACTGTCTTATACGCATTTACTTTAAAACTGTACTTTGTTCCTGAAACTAACTTTTTGCCACTGATTTTTGTTACGGTAAAAGTATTATTGGAAGCATTAGTTGTCCCTGCTTTTACATATTGTTTTCTGGAACTATCATAAGCATAAATTTCATAACCATCAGCCTTAGACACTTTTGTCCATCGTAACGTAACGCTCTCCGTTGTTAAGTCACTGGCAACTAACCTTGCAACTTTACCTGGTTTT